>JACRMS010000008.1 GCA_016214845.1 Nitrospirota bacterium
CTTCTTCCACTCCTTCTGGCTCAGCATGATAATGTCCTTTCGTGTCACCGTACCTCCTTATTGAAAAGAAGGCAGTTTAGCATCTTAAATCCGGACATTCTTATTTTGGTTGTTTAGGACATTATCATTTTGGTATTACAGTAGTGTTGCATGTAAAAAACCGGCTTTGGGACAGTTATTATAAGAGAGGTTGGATCGTTCAGCTATATCCAAAATATTTATTAATTTATCATCTACACCGCTCCCGTCACATTACTCGTTTGATTCCTCAGCAGTTTTTGATTGTATGGAAATTACTGCACTAATGATGAGAACATATATCAAATCGACAATACATGTCACTAAGCAAGATTACCCTGTATGGAATTTCCTTCATAAAAAGCATTGTTCATCTTGCTGAAAAGATTGAAATTCAGATAGTTAGTAAAAAATATATTATTGGTATGTTTGTTGCTTGGAATGTAATTCAACGTTTCAGAGAAATGATAATTGTTATTTTCAAGATATTTGATAAAATACTGTTGAATTTTTTTGCGAAAATTGTAATTGAAATCACTGTTACTGTCATTAATTAATTTTAAGATAGGATTGATGAACAAAATAGAAACAAAGGAGAAAATTATGTTAAAGAAAAACTTCTTGATATATCTTCTCATTCCACTAATACTGCTGGCAATAACAGGTTGTGGCAGTGGAGGTAGCGGTGGCGGCGGCAATAGTAGCAGTAATAGCAACGGCAGTGAAAGTTCACAACCCAACGCTTTAACCGGATCAATATCAATTGCGTGGTCCGCTCCTGATACAAACACCGATAATCTTGCCGGATACAAAGTTTATTACGGCCAAGGTACCGGGAATTATACTAACTCGGTTGACATAGGTAACAACACCGAAGCCGCTATAAGCGGACTGACTCCTGGCACTTGGTGCTTTACAACAACCGCTTATGACTCTTCGGGGAATGAAAGCGAACATTCCAATGAAGCGTGTACGGAGATTACAGCAAGCAGTTAATGATAACAGATAAAAATTTCATATTACATAATAATGAGGTGAAGACTATGACAACAAAAAATGAAACAAAAAAAAAGATGAGCTATAAAATATTGTTTTATGTCCTGGCAACTGCGATATTTTTCACGGCTTTCAATGCGTCAGCAGCACAAGCCAGCCCTGTTATTCATTATGCCAGCGCCAAGAACGGACCAGTATCAGGGTGGGAAGGCTCATCTACCAAGGGAGCAGCAATCACTATATGGGGAGACAACTTTGGCGATATAAGAAGTGGAAATACTCTAACTGTGTGCGGAGTGACATTAAATCAAGATGCTGATTTTGCGGAATGGGGCGCTATTGCTCAACCGAAAACAGCAAAGAATGCAAAAAGAATAACTTTTTGGCTCAAGTCAAGCATGCTGAATGGAAGCGGAATAACCGTTAATGTTAATGGAGCAAGCAGCGATACTTATCCATTTAGTTGTGATAATACTGGAAACATACGGTTCATAAGCCCCATGGGTTCCGATTCCAGTGATGGAAAAACAAAAGCAACTGCCTGGAAAACATTAGAGACAGTTGTTAACCGGATGAAACCCGGAGACTTTCTCTATCTTACAGGCGGTACGCACCAAACAGGAAGGGTTGGTATCGGTTCTCAATATGCCGTTGATGATTGGTATCCGGGGACTGACGCTGAAAGAATCACAATGACAAGCTTTCCCGGAGAAGAGGCGATAGTAAAAGATGAAATAGACGCTAAATCTTCTTATTGGTCTTTTGCCAGAATTACTTTTGAGGGTCCGGGCAATAATTTTTACGGACCGCTTGAAATGGGCGATAGAACCGGATATAGCTCTTCGATAAATCCACACGGGGTTTCTTCCGGAATTAATTCAATCGGCAATGAATTCAGGGGAACAATGTGGCTGGCTATGGAAGCCTATGGCAATAATTTTGTCATACAAGGCAATTATGTAAAATTCACTCCTGATACAACGGCACCAAGCGGTCATGCGTACTCACTCTATATGTGTTCCGGATTAAACAGAACTATTAAGGATAATGAGATTTATGGAGGCGCCACTTGGCTGATGCATTATTACGATGAATCCAGAGTGGCAGGAGAAGCAGGCAAGGCAGTTTCAGGCATAATTGAAGGCAATATATTTGATGCAACCAATAATGGCGGGATAGGATTAAGAGGGGCTATCATATTTGAAGTAATTAATAATGCAAGCACCGGTATACCGATAGATTTTCAAAGTATGATTGTCAGAAATAACATTTTCTATACCAGAGATAACGGCTTGATAGACCCCGGATTTGCCATGGTTTATATGAGAGCGAACGTCAAGAATGTTAAAATTTACAACAATGTCTTTTATAACATGAATCAGAATGCGATTCGGGGAGACTCTTCTACTGCGTCGAATATAGAAGTCAAGAATAATATTTTTTCAAACATAAGCGGAACAGGCAATTATGATATCAACATACACTCTTGGCCAAGCAATCCGGTTAATGTTGTTGCAGACCAGAATCTTTTTGCTGCCAGTCCCAAATTATATGATATAATTGACAGCCATCAAATAGTGGGTGATCCTAAATTTTCATCCTTATCCACTTATGATTTCCATCTCCAATCCACAAGTCCAGCAATCGATTCAGGATTGTCACTTGCCGAAGTAGCAACAGATTTTGACGGCAATCTCCGTCCCATGGACGGCGACAATGATGGAACAGCCAAGTATGACATCGGCGCGTATGAATATACCGGAACTTACACCCCTCCCGCGCCGGACACGCAAGCCCCAACCGTTCCGACTAGTCTTACAGCAACACCGATATCATCAACGCAAATCAATATCTCATGGAACTCATCCACTGATAATGTCGGAGTAACAGGATACAAGATATACAAAAATGGTTCACAGATTGCAACCACCACCTCAACCAGCTATTCATCCACAGGACTCGGCCCTTCAACCGCATATAACTTCACAGTAGAAGCTTATGATGCCGCCGGAAACTCGGCTCTGTCAGCGCCTGTCTCGGCAACCACCCAAGCAGGGGCTGACACCCAGGCTCCGACCGTTCCTTCGGGACTAACAGCAACGGCATTATCTCCTACGCAAATCAATCTTTCGTGGAGTGTATCTACTGACAATGTGGGCGTTGCAGGATACAAAATTTTCAGGAATGGCCTCCAAGTAGCGACCTCAAATTCGCTTACCTACTCCGACACAGGGCTCATTGCATCCACCTCTTATACTTATAAGATAAGGGCATATGATGCCTCTGGTAACATATCGGCAGACTCAACATCTGCTTCGGCAAATACACCCGCTTCTCCTGATACTCAGGCACCTTTTATTCCTTCGGGTGTGACGGCAGTAGCAACATCATCTTCTCAGATTAGCCTTTCCTGGAACGCCACCACTGACAATGTAGGCGTTACAGGATACAGTATTTACAGAAACGGTTCTCTAATTGCAACCTCAACCTCAACCGTATATGCCGACACGGGACTCTCTCCGTCAACCTTTTATACATACTCAATAAAAGCTTACGATGCTGTTGGCAATGTATCGGCAGGGTCATCATCTGCTTCTGCTACAACGCAGAATGTGATTGTAGACCATACCCCGCCCTCGCCTCCTCGCAATCTTCGCTTTGTACAATAGTAGAAAAAGCCCCTCGCTTCCTTGTACAGAAAGCGAGGGGCTTTTTATTGAAATGCTCTATAATCGTAAGAGACGGCACTATGCTGTGGGAATTCCAACTCCAAACTATCTATAGACTCTATAGATGCGATACATATCTGAGGTTGACTTTTCAATTTTGTATGTAAAATTGCCACCGGTTCCTCCAATACCAGGATTGTCACAAACAGAACAAATGTCAATCTTTTCTCTCTTCCCCTCCACCAAGGAATTACGAATATTACTATATTCCTTATTTGACCATAATTGATAAATTGTTTCATTGCCTAAAATAGTTCCTATTTTGTGCTTATACATGACATCATTACAGCAAATTGTCAAATCCCCCCAAGGATTAACATTAATTTGTTCGAATGGAAACAAGCAAAACCATCTCTTGCTACTATTAAGGGGACGATTATTAGGAGAATTCCCACCTCTATTGTGCATCACTTCGTTCTTGTATCGCATTGATATGTCAATATCAATTGCATCCTTATACTTAGAACTACGAAAATCGTCAACAAACTTTCTTATTGAAGGAATAAATTTATTTTTATCATTGTAATTGTTTATTCCAATCTGATTCATACCAGCTTGAATTAATTGTTCAACAATTTTCATATTGATTAATATGCCGTTAGTTAGAATTCGGATAGAGGCTTTAGGAATCTTCGTCCTGAAAAAAGCAACTATTTCTGGTAACCTCTTATCTATAAGAGGTTCATTATTATTAAATAATGATAAGACACCATCAAAGGAACAGCTTTGTAATTCACTACCTAATCTTGATATGACTTCCCAATCGGCCTCTTTATATTCCCTCTTTCTCAGGCGTCTATTCATTGGACAGAAGGAACAATCGTTATTGCAAATAGATACGGTTTCAAACTGTACGTGATAAAATAGAGGAGGTTCTTTTTTTTGAAATGCTGGAGTCAAAATATCTTGCAATTCATGTCTTACAAGATGATCTCTTTTTTTTATATGGTGCAGTCTTTCCAGCAGCCTTTTCGACCATGTTCTGGTGTTTAAATACCACTTAAAATACGGTTGCTTATTTATCGTCAATCCCATTTTTCCCTCCCCTGCCAGTCAATCTGCTATTACAGCAAGTTCTTCGCTACAAGGCAGTGTATGTTTTCAGTATGTAAAAAGTCTTGAACTTTTTCTTTTCTTAACAACAGGTGCCAAGGTTCTCGAAGGTGTTTGATTCGGAAGATGCACTCATAGACACGGCAACGACTCCTTTGCAAAGTACACGGCAGCTTTTTTTGTGATATGCCCACCCCAACTTCACTCCTGCTAACTCCATCTCGATTTCCGTCATCTACTTATGCGTCATGTCGGTATTCATTTTTTCATCTAACATCAATTTGTCAATGTCTAATTTGATAGACTTTAAAATATTTCATCCGGTTGTTATCGCTTGCTTTGGGAATATAATAACATATACTTCCCCGCCATTGTATCAGATGTAAAATTATCTCGGAGTCTCCTATATGCTGCTTGTCTTAATTTTTCTGCTGTTGCACGATCATTAATCAATCTTAAAATTGAATGTCTTAATTCATCTATTTCTTTCGGTCTTACTAATATACCGGTTTCATCGTGTGTAATCACCTTTGGCACAGCCCCAACCCTTGTAGCGATGACCGGCTTTTTAGCTGCCATAGCTTCAAGAAGCACCATAGGCAGCCCCTCTTTTATGGAAGGTAAGACAAAGATATCCATCATAGAGAGCATCTCCGGGATATCTTTCCTGTAGCCTGCAAAAATAACATTGCTACTTATGCCCAGAGTATTTGCCATACTCTCAAGCTCATTCCTTAAAAGCCCGTCCCCAATGATAAGAAATTTTACCGCCTTATGTGTTTCAAGGATTTCCCTGGCAGCCTTGAGCAAATAGATATGCCCCTTTTCATGTCCCAGACTTCCTATTGTCCCTATGACGGTCTCATGCTCTTTGATCCCGAATTCCTTCCTGATATTAACCGGATAAACTTTTCCATTGAACCTGTCAAGGTCAATGCCGTTATCGATAATGCGGATTTTTCTTTCAGGGATCTTGTATCTCAGCATGTCCTTTTTAACATCCTCCGAGACAGCCACGATCCTGTCAAAATACCGGATAAGCAGGCTGTCAATAAAGCAATAAACTTTCAGTTTCCAGTGTGCTGTCAGCCAATTATGATTCGTTGTGACAAGTGGGATTTTCCCTCTTGATGCGAGCAATCCGAAAAAGTTGGATTTGTACCCATGACAATGGATGATATCAACTCTGTTCTCTTTAATATATTTTCTGATTAATGAAACCAGACTAAAATCAAATTGCCCTTTGCATGGAAATATAACGGTGTCAATACCGGAGGCATTCGCTTCTTCTGCAACCTCGACATGCGGGTTATTCGAGTTTCTTATGACTCCTGCTATCGGGCAGCAACTCTCAAATTTCTTCAGGCCTTTTGACAACTCAAGAAGCACCCTTTCAGCTCCGAATAATCCGCTGCTGCTGATTAGATGAAGGATACGCATATTTGTTGTATCTGTTGTGAAAATCTGAACTGCAGCTTTATTAATCGGACAGCCGGGCGGTTTTATCAGCAGGAAATATAATTTTAAAGATGGTAAGCAGTATAAGCCTCAAATCATAAAAGAAGGAAGACTTTGCAACGTATTTCTTAGCAAGCTTCAACTTCTCAGGCAATAACACTGACTTATAATATTCCTCCGGATTGTCCTGATTTTGCAGGACACCTTCTTCGTCCCTGTAAACAATTGAAGAAATATCGGTTATGCCGGGTCTAACACGTAGAATGTCATTGTAATCATCTTTATACAAATCCACATACTTTTTGACTTCCGGCCTTGGCCCGACAAAACTCATTTCTCCTTTCAGAACATTTATAAGCTGCGGCAGCTCGTCAATCTTTGTCTTCCTTAAAACCCAGCCTGATCTCGTGACCCTGGCATCCCCGCCTGCCGTAATTTGCAAACCTTTTTTATGTGCGTCATTTACCATACTCCTGAACTTATAAATGAAGAATGGCCTGAAATTCCTTCCCATCCTTTCCTGCTTGAAAAATACAGGACCGGGACTGTCAAGCTTTATGAGGATTGCCATCACCATAAAAACGGGCAGCAACATGAGCAGGCCAATAAGTGAAAAGAAAATGTCAAAAAGACGCTTCATTTCCCAAATTTTTTTATTACTGAAATAACCGCCTCAATGACCCTTTCCACATCGCCGTCAGTCATCTTCGGATATATCGGAAGGGAAATGATCCTCTGAAAAGTTTCATATGCCACTGGAAAGTCTTCAGGTTTATATCCATATGTATCCCGATAGTACGGGTGGATGTGAAGGGGAATAAAGTGCACTGATGTGCCGATTCCCCTGTCCTTCAACTCTTCAATAAAGCGTCCCCTGTCTATTGTCAAACATTCGAGATTGAGTTTGATCACATACAAATGCCAGCTATGTTGTGTTCCGGCGGGAGTCGCCAGAAGCGAAGTTAAAGATGAAAAAGGGATTTCGATCTCGGTCAGATTCATGAATGCCTCGCTATACATACCGGCAATTTTTTTCCGCCTGTCCCACATTCTGTCAGTCTTTCTTAATTGGCCTATGCCGAGGGCTGCGGCTACATCGGTCAGATTATATTTAAACCCGGGTGCAATTATTTCGTAATACCAATTCCCTTCCGCGGTGTATCTCTTCCACGCGTCCCTGCTTATACCGTGCATGCTCATGATCCTCATTCTCTCCGCCCATTCATCATTGTCAGTTGTGATCATGCCGCCTTCCCCCGTAGTAAGATTCTTTGTAGCGTAAAAACTGAAGCATGTTATATCGCCAATAGTCCCTATCATACGGTCCTTATAAAAAGCAGGCAAGACATGCGCCGCATCTTCTATCACCTTCAGATTGTATTTTTCGGCCAGCTCCATAATGGTGTCCATTTCACATGGATATCCTGCGTAGTGAACGGGAATAATGGCCTTAGGCAGCGACAAGGGGCGAGATAAAAGGGGTGAAAGATATGCCTCTATCTTTTCGGTATCAATATTCATAGTCACAGGATCTATATCGATAAAAACAGGCCTGGCCTTGAAGTAACGGATAACCTCAGCGGTGGCCGCAAAGGTCATCGGCGTTGTGATAATCTCGTCTCCTTCCTTGATCCCTATTGCTTCAAGCGCAAGATGAAGTGCCGCCGTGCAGGAGTTGACAGCTATGGCATGTTTGCATCCGATATATTCTGAAAACTCCTTTTCAAACTGTTTTACCTTAGGCCCGGTAGTAATCCAGCAGGATTTCAACGCTTCGATAATCGCTTCTATCTCATCTTCTTCAATAAGCGGCAATGAAAAAGGCAGATATTTTACACTTGTTTTCATAGATACTGTCTCCTTGTCTTTATCTGAATTGTCTTCCGTACTCAAGGAACCGCCCCACAGCCTCCTGGTCCGGCCAGCCGTAGTAGCTTCCTCTTGTCATATCAATTGGATATGTCCTGACTTCGCCTTCCGCAATCATGGCGATACCGTCAACAACAATTTCTGCCCCTATTCTTTTGGACCGCCTTATGACTGCATCAAGCGTGTCATCAGAGCGAACAGAATACTTCCTTTGTATTAAAACGTCTCCGGCGTCTATCTTTTCATTTACAAAAAAAAGCGTGACACCGGCCTCCTTTTCATTATTGGCAAGGACCCAAAACGAAGGCATGACTCCGCGGTAGTCCGGCAGTAAGGAGCCGTGCAGATTAAGACATCCCTTCGGGGGCAGTCCAATGAGGTCTTTTTTGAAAATCTGGGGGCATGAAACGGAAATTATCAGATCGGTATTCCAATCCTTTAACCGTTGAAGATTCTGCCTGCTGTTTACATCAAGCTCCTGCAAATACGGTATGCGATATTTTTCTAATATCGAGCTTAGGGAATAAAATCTTCCGTTCTTTCTCCCGGAGAGGAGATTCATCAACTTGTAATAAATGACATTACAGGACATTGCGGCAGTTTCTTTTAACCCGAAAGTTTTCGCATACCGAATGGCCAGTGACGCGCTTGTGGTATTCTTATAAACAGGCGGCACTATTATCACCTTTACCTCATGCTTCGGGTCTATGCTGTCAAGAACATACTTGTAAAAATCCGGCAGATAAAAGGGTTCGTCCGGACTCAAGAAAACTATACGCATGTTTCCGCCTCCTTCTTTTTCAGTCTGTTCAGCACATCTGACATTGTTCCAAAAGTACCCGACTCAAGAAGCCTTGAAACTTTTCCCCGAAAACCATGCCGCCCTATTCCCTGATGTAATCGTCTATACATGGGAATACGCTTCATGCTTTGCTTCCACTCACCGGGATTAAATTCATAAGGATGACAATATATTATAAAGGGCAGTCTCTGAACTTCCAGTCTCTTCCTGCTCATCTCCAGAAACCAGAATGGAAACAGGCGGAAATAGCCTCCGCCTCCAACTGGTATTCTCAACCCGTTAGGACGGGATAACTCATAAACGCTGACCGGAAGCTCCTCTATATTCCCGGAAGGAGTTTTAAACAAACTGTATCCCCGCTCAAAACCGCTGATGCCGTATCTTTTTGTTCTTAACGGGAAGATGGATGAATCATATCTTATTCCACATTCGCACATAACTTCAAAGGCCCAGAAGGATTTTGCATCAATTGAAAAATCAGGCGCCCTGAAACCGGTAACAGCTATTCCTGTTATGTCCTCGATGTATTTGCTGGTCTCCATAAGCTCACGTTTAAACTCATTGTGTGACATCTTATTAACAGGACGATGCGAAAAACCATGTGATTGGATTTCATGCCCCTTACCATGAATCTCCTTTATCAGGAAAGGGAATTCTCTGGCGACCATCCCCTGGACAAAGAAAGTGCCACGGACATTATGCCTTGAGAGAAAATCAAGCACAACGCGGGTATTGTGAAGGCAGATATCGCTGATTGGAGCGTTAAGATCATGGGATGATTGATACCAGTCCTCAACGTCAATGGAAAAGGCATTTAACATCGATGTGGTGATGGAATCAGAGAAGCCATAATTATCTGCTGAGTGATTCAACAACCTTAGGTTTAATACGAACCGCATTGCTTATCAGAGCAGTAATGAAACCTGCGCCGAATCCAAAATGTATAGAGACGATTGCGAGCATAACCCCGGGCAGCAGCTTCATTTTCTCAAAGAAGGTCAGCCTTAACGATTCCAGCAATATTAACGAAACATATCCACCGGCATATAAGAAAAACGCCCCAAGGACAAATTTATTCAACACAGCTGTTACACCCAATAAAGCAAACCCGGCAACAAGGACTGCCGGAACAAAGTGCCTCAATGAAAGCTGAGCGGGATGTTTTTTCATGATCGCAACCTTCCAGTAGCCGTACTGCATGAATTGCTTAAAAAGCTGCCTGAATTTATTCCGAGGAAAGTACTGGATCTTTATCCTCCCAGACTGAATGATTTTTCCGCCTGATTTCCGCAGTCTGAAGGAAAGCTCGTCGTCCTGGTTTCTTACCATAGACTCATCATACATCCCGACTTCAATTAGCCTGCTTCTTCGAAAGCATCCCCCGTAAACCGCATCTGTCTCCCCTGCGAAATCCCCCCTGTCACGCAGCGCCCCGCCCATTGTAATGCGGCTCCGGTATGCGGCGGCTACACATTGCTGAACATAAGTATTTCCAAGAGGGATAAGAACGCCTCCCACATTATCAGCCCCGGTCTCTTCACTCAGCTTTATTAAATCTTTCAAATAATTTTTCGGATGTAAACACCTGACATCAGTCCGCACAATATATTCGCCTTTTGCCTGCGTAATGCCGAGATTCATTGCGTGCGGCACAGTCCTTTCTGGATTGTCCAGTATAACAAGCGTCGGATATTGCTCCTGAAGTTTCAAAAGAATATCCCTTGTACCGTCATCACTCATTCCGTCCACAATCATTACTTCAAAATCACCTTCAGGTTTCTCAAAGCCAAAAACATTCCTAATGCAGGCTTCAATATTCTTGACTTCATTGCGGCAGGGAATTAATACGGAGACTTTCTTGTTACTATCCATTCAGAAATCTTTCGCATTTGTTTTGCTTTGGAGCTTCTTGTCATAGCAGCTATAACTATCATCTACATGTTGAGCTATTAACTTCCAACTATATTTTTGTTCAATAAGATGTCTGGCGTTTTGTCCAAGCTTAATTAAACAATCTTCATTCCGCAATAACCATACAACTCTTTTCGCAAATTCTTCAGGGCTGTCGGCAATCAAGATATTTTTTCCATTTTCAACAATGATTCCTTCAGCACCAATTGAAGTGGTTACGACAGCTTTAGCTTGAGCCATAGCATTTATTACTTTTATCTTTGTCCCACTTCCACTTCTTATTGGAGCGACAAATATAGAAGCACTTTGTACAATATTTCTTATGTCTTCTACAAACCCCAATATTTTTATATTAGGATCATGCATAGCCTTTTCTTGTAGCAAATTAGTAGGCGATTTTCCAATAAATTCTATCGTCACTTTTGGTACTTCTTGCTTAAGAATAGGCCAAATGTCACGCAAAAAGAAATCTACTGCGTCTGCATTATAATGTCCAGCCATCCCTCCTACCCATACTAAATGGTTTTTTTTAATCTTTCCTGGCAAAGGCTTAAAATAGTCAATATCAACGCCATTAGGAATTACTGTAAAATTATCGACTTTGCATAATTTAAGCAAATGCATTTTATCCTCTTCAGAAACTACTATGCATCTGTTAAATAATGGGCACGTTTTCCTTTCATAATTCATTAGTTTCAAGTATTGATAATATAAAAACGATTTAATTAAAAAGTTCTGCTCTGTTTTCATCCAACGATATAACCTTAAATACTCCACATTATGATTAGTTAATATTGTCGGAATATTATTAATAATTTCTTTGACATAACTTGCTAATGCAAGCATATCAATATGAACTAATTCTATGTTGTATTTAGATAGAATTTCTTTTAGTTTCACCTTTGCTTCAGGAACAAGATATCTTTCTGATACCAATGGGTGCTTAGAAAATAAATTTTTCCCAACCTGCAATAAGAAATGAAAATTGTAGCCTGTTTTAGGAATAAGATAACTATCTACAGTTTCGCATAATTCTTTAATGTTCCTTGAATAGTTAAGTTCCTTCTTATGCTGGGCAAATCCAATAAAATAGATTTTATTCTTCTCAGCTAATATCTTTAATATATTATAAGTCCTTATATGGTGGCCACCAACCGGGGGATAAGGATTTTCAGTTGATATAAATAAAATATTCAACCCTCTATCCTGATTCTGTTAAAAAATCTATATATTCTTCTATACCTACCCAAACCTATTGCTTTCTTAATACTACTTTTGAAGCAATTACACATGATAATTCCAAGTCGGCTATTAGATTCTTGGCTGATTAAGTTACCGAACGTCTTCAAGCTATGGCTATCTTTTATTGGGATTCTCCCCAGTTGAAATGGTATTTCATCATATTGCTTCTTATTGAAATCTGATGTTAAAATTGCCTTGTAACCAACTTCTTTTGCTATCTTTATAACATTATCGTTATAACTTCCGAAAGGTAAGCTTAAGTATCTTACAACCTCCCCAACTTTTTCTTCTATGATCTCTTTAGATTTTGATAATTCATAATAAATTTCTCTATCACCAATCTCTCCAAGCATAGGATGGGTCATTGTATGTGATTGAACTAAATGTCCACACTTGTGAATTTCATTTATTTGATTCCAACTCATGTATCGAGCTTTCTCAATGTACTCGACAGTTACGAAGAAAGTTGCTTTAAAATTAAGCTCTTGAAGAATTGGTAACGCAAAGCGATAGTTTCCGATAAGTCCATCATCGAATGTAATTACTATAGGATTAATAATGTCATCTTTTTCAAATAAGATACTTTCTAAGGGACAAACACTAAATCCATTATCACGAATGAAGTTAAGTTGTTCCGTAAATTGGGAGGTCGATAGCGAATAAGCTGGATCAATCCTTCTAAGTTTTTTGCCCCTTTCTGGTTCATCAGTCACTTCATGATACATCAAGATTCTGCAATCTTTATTTTTCCCTGTCATGTTTTTTAGAGCCTATCTATTATCTTGAATATGTGAGATAAAATATTTCAACTTTCCTGACCTTCCAGGTTCTATGTTAGGAACAATATCAAATTGAATCTTTATAGAATTCCCCAAGACATCTTCTAATTGTTGCTTATATTTTCTGCTCATCTCAACTGTAAAATCATTTGATTTTACAATCTTTACAATCAATTCATCTTTCCTATTCTGAATCCCTTGAAACTGCTTAACCCCTCTTTTGAATGTATATGCAAGTATTGCATCGTAAACATGTTTATTTTCAGGAGTAATGATGTAGCTATCTTCTCGACCCTTCAGTTTGCTTAAAATCGGAAACCCTATTCCGCAGTCACAGGGAGCGTCTGATAATTCTCCCATGTCTCCAACCTTATATCTAATTAACGGATTATATTTATTATTTAATTCAGTAATCACAATCTCTTTTGCTTTATGAGGTTGATCGGAATCAACCGTTTCAACAAATAGATGGTCAGAATTAACATGAAGTTTACCATGAAGACATTCAAAAGCTATTACACCAACTTCGGTCGCACCATATTCGTTGGCCACCTTACATTTGAAGGTATTCTCTATGAGTTCTCTTTGGAAATCATGCAGAATTTCACCGGTTGTGATAATTACAGATAGATCTATTTTCTTAAATAGAATATTTTTCTCACTTAACCATTGAGCAAATTTATATATCAAAGATGGATAACCACAAAAATATTTTGGTCGGAATCTCTCAATTTTATCTGCAAACTGTGAAAAACTCCTGTCATCAAGCGCAAAAGCTGACAATCTAATCCTATTAATCATAAAATCCTTCAGTTTCTCGACTATATAATTACGGGGGCTGAGAGGTACCCCCCAGAAACGAGCCTGCTTGTCTCCTATATTTAATCCGTATTGCCCGTAGCAGCGGAACATTACTGCCCTAATATATGCGCTCTTTTCAATATCTTTTATGACTATTAAAGGATTACCAGATGAGCCACTGGTAGAGTCTTTGCTAATTCTTTTTCTTTGTCTGTGATTAACCAATTGGTCATAATTATTTTGTATATCTTGCTTATTTAATAATGGGATTTTTTTTAAATCGAAAGGCAATGACAGATTCTTAATATCTATACCGGCATCATGAAATCTGTTACGATAAAAAGGGATTTCCTGATAACTGGTTTGTAGCGTATTGTTCAATTTGGCGAGTTGGAGTTTTCTTATTTCGTGACGAGGTAGATAAGGAATATGAGCAATATCTTTATGAAATTTGGAGATAGTTTCACCTCTTAACCGTTCAATAATGCTAAAAAATATTTTTTGGGCAATCCATTCATTCATAACGCATTATACGATATTGCATTTTTCAGAAGTGCTTATGTCTGTTTCAAAGAAAGCGCAATTATAGGGTAGCGGCCTTCTCTTCTTCTATATTAATCTGATTTGTCTTAACAACCAAACCCAAAAGAATCCAGAAATATCCCATAACATTTAGATATGACCATCTATCGCCAAAAAGATTAGAAACAAGGCATGCAATAATCATCCCGACAAATCCTATACCCATACCTCTTAGAAAATTATCTTTCGAACTCATGTATAATGCCCATCCTTTCTTAATGCCTAAGTAAAAAATATAGAGGAATAACGTAAGGCCGACAATTCCTTGCTCCAAGAGTATTTCAACATATCCATTATGAACATTCCTCCTCGACTTTTCACCGGATGTCTTAAATCCTAAATATTGAGAGCTGCCGAAACCTACTCCTGTCAATGGATTAACAATTATTTCTTCCAACGCTTGCGACCACAATTCAAGCCTGCTTGATGATGATGCATCAACTCCTTCTTCAGTTTTTGTCATCTCAAGCCGTTCTACAACAGCATCGGGAAGAACAGTGTTCCAGCTTACCAGAAGTATTAGCAATAACAACAACACAATTCTGTTTTTAGTTAACCCAAGGAACAAAAGTCCTGCCAAGACGGCAGCATATCCACCCCTTGAATAGAGATATAAGATGCAATACGTATTAAACATTATCAAGCACCAAAGAACTATTTTCACAAATGTTCTGTCAATTACCAACAAGATACCCATAAATAATATTGTTACCTGTGCATAGAAAGCAGCAAATTCATTAGGTCCGAGATAGCTGAAAGTCACACCTACATCTCTTTTATCCTCAGAAAAAGATTCGTGACCAACCCATTTTTGATTCTGATAAAAATTTTGGTCCATTATAAAAATTGTAAGCACCATTATCCCAATAACAATCATTATTTGCTTCTTGTTTGTAATTGTATTTATTGCAATGAAATATAAGAACTGTAACCTGATAAAGTTCTTCCAAAGGGCTAACTGTGGATTGTCAAGCGTAATTGGATAAGGTAATCCCAACTTGAAGCTTCCCACCCAAAGAGCAGAATATGTTAAAGGGATCATCAGGAACACATATTTATTGATTTTCTTCTCATCTTCTGTTGCTGTAAAATTCTTTTTCTGAATAAGTATCTTTATTAATATTGCCGCAAATAGAATATCCAGCATATCCTTTCCGAAAGGAAATTCAATAAATCTTTCCATTAAATTCTGCAGCGGGATCAACATAGTCAGCAAATACAGTCCGTAGACAGCATTACGAAACAGGACTATTACACCTACGATCATGCATACAATGTATGCAAGAAAAGGTATATATTGACTAAGTCCTAACCCCATAAATAATGTTTAATTTTTAAGACGCTTTTATTAGAAGCTATATAGCTTTTACTCCTTATAGCTGCATTTCTAATATCAGAATCGATAAATAATAACACTAATAAATAAAATGAACTTCCAATAATAACCTTCACAATGATGTCAATAACAGTCATTCCCTGATTGTAAAAGTCCATAACGTATATCATTAAAGACGATATGATTATATATTTTATGACCCCGAAAAAATTTATTTTTACGGTTAAAAAATTTGATGCCTTATAAGCAACAGCCGCAACTAACAATATGTATGAAATTAAAGTCGCAATTGCCGCGCCTAGAATACCAAGCCAAGGAACCATGAAAATATTAAGCAGGATGTTAGCTAACGCAGCAGCCACTGAAAGTTTCATAAGAATGTTTGTTTTCTTCTGGATATGTATGCCAGCACTACAAATTGGCATTAATCCAAAAATAAGATAAGAAGCGCTCACATACGGCATAATAATATAAGCATCTTGATATTTTGAAGTTGCCAGAAGAGTAACTAACCCTTTACCCAAGTAACTAATTCCAAAAATAATTGGTATGCCAATCATAAAAAAATAATGTAATGTTTTTGTTAAAAAAGCTTCTGTTTTTTCACGGCCATCATTGCTCCACATTTGTAAATATAACGGAACGATAGCAAGCCAAAGAGGGCGATACAAAAATCCAAGACAATATTGCGCTGCATTATATCCTGCCGAATAAATTGCAACACTTTCGGTTCCTTTAAAAAAAAGGATTAAGTATCTATCACTAATCGATAAAGCATCATTAGACAATTCTAACCAAATTAAGGGGAACCCATACTTTATAGTTTCCTTAAGGAATTCAGAATTGAAATTGCTTAAATTAATCACCTTACCTTCTCTCCGGATCAAAAAATAGATAATGAGTGATATTACTAATATTTGTGATAATATTTGCCCAATAAACAGTCCGTACAATCCAAATGAAAACATTACAACAAAAACGAAGGCGAAACTCAATTCCCCATATCTGCTGAGAATACCAAATATATTATGCATCGTTATTAACTGTTTCGCTCGATAAAAATTCAAAAATGTTTCATATAATGCTCCCAAGAAACCGGCTAACACAGCTAACATTAAATATTTCACCCAGGTCGGATTTAAAACATTTTTTGATAATACTAGGATTATACTCATAACCAGTAACGTAATTACACCACTAACGAAAAATGCTCCCAACACAAATGTTGAATAATATGTGTTGCGTTTTTCCTCCGTAGCATGATATTCATAATGATATCTGACAATAGACTGCTGATTCCCAAACTTTAAAAAGGCAGTTAGAAAAGTTATTGTTATCGTTATAGTTGAAAACATCCCATAATCTGAAGTAGTTAATATCCTTGTCCATAAGGGGAAAGATATAAATCCGGCCAGCATGACGATTATGTTGCCTACTAAATAATTAGATGATTGAGAAAATAATTTCTTTACTGAATTCATTTGGACATGAATTGGTAATTTTTTCTGTTCAGATATGGCTTAATAATAAAGTCCCTATAATGGTTCGGATTCCCGGATTCCCCTGCCTCCGCAGCTTTTATAATGTTGTATGCTTCCCGCGCAGTAACATAATGCAGTTTATACTTCTTCCCGTCATTATATTTTGTTCCTAAATAGTTATGCATGCTATCTACAGATGGACCCAATAATGTATCTAAATCTTCATTTACACATCCATGAGTGAAAAGTTTGACGAATATCCAATCGGGGCGGCCTGGTATATGAATATTTGTATCAATCCATAAATCTACCCGTGACTCTGTAGGTTGACGTATAAGCCTTATCTCTCCATGTTCCACCATCGGGTGCCATTTAAATCTCCAATCTTCCCAGTCAATCCGCAATGGACCGGGAATCATCATCAATCCGCCGTTAGTTGAATTTCCGACTGCAACATCAATACCGGTATCAAATGACTTGGGCTTACAAGGGTCGTCTATCGCATAATAGATTTTATTGATTTTCTTAGTTCGCGCGTACCTGTTTTGCGCTGGTAAGCCAAAATCAGCATAACAGCCTGTTTTCAGGAGAATTGATATTTCATCATTTACCCCACATGTACCATCGCAGTTATCCAAAGCCCATTTCCCATGAATGAACCCATATGTATTCTCCTCCTCGGTTCTTAAGGCACCGATTGTATTATATTTTCTAACAGCATCTTTTATTATCGCTTCAAGACTTTCACTTGTGTCGTTTTTATGATGAAGATGCAGTTCTATTTCTCCATATCCTTTATAAACAAGCATTGAGAGTTCCCTCAGATGTTCCATATTCATGTAATCATACGGGTAAAACCATGTATGCTGAGGATGTTTCCCGTCGGAATCCTTATGCTTGGACGCAAGCATCGGGTATTCAGCCATCCATCTTTTCATACCAACATCATCAGTAACGCGAATCCCATGCAATCTATCAATCTTAGGCTCAAAGTGATCAACAAACAAGACCATTATATGGATAGTGCCAATGTCGTCTTGCACCGGCTTATGCTCGAATAAAGCCCATTGGGCATAGTTCATAATCCAGTCTTTTTCAGCCCATATTTTAGATATTATATTCATCACTCCTTACATATAACCCAGAGCTTTAAGATTTTTTGCTATCTCATCATCTATGGCGATACTTTCTGTCTCTGCAATTTCCTTCCCTGTCATTTTCCTGCTTAACAACTCGGATTGAAAAATTTCTCTTACTTTTTGATGTATATTAATATCTTCAATCTTGTTCTCGCCGTCTGAGATATCATACAGTTCTTCCGTACCGTCGGACCTCATGATATATTTGTATTGTTTATCCTGAATCGCGGACATCTGAATTTTGAATTTGCCGAGATCAATATCTTTTTCAGCGATTTCAGATTTCTCCAGAATAAAATATGGTATCCTTCCTTCCCATTCGGCAAAGACATATTCATGGTGTCTGACTTCATTTTCTTTATCGCAAACAAGGCTGACCCCGGAGCCGTTGTATGCTGCGACATCAGTTAAACCTGCAATCTCCATAACAGTTGGAAATATGTCAACAAGCTGTGTATATTCAGTGACTTCCTTGATACGCTCCGTGCCTCCGGGATATTTAATAATTAACGGTATGTGCAATACTTCCTTATGAAGACTGGCTACATGAGACCACATTCCATGTTCTCCGAAATGCTCGCCGTGGTCCGCGGTAATGATGAGCATTGTATCATCATATATCCTATTCTCTTTCAATATATTTACTACTTCGCCTATCTTGCCGTCGATATATGCTATCTCTCCGTCATAGAGACCTTTCAGATATTCTATCTCTTCAGAAGTCGCATGCAGGTCTTCAACATAACAGATTAAAGGGTTGTTAGCGATCTTGTTTATTTTGTCCATATCGACTTTTCTATCAGGTATGTTCAAGAATTTGTTTTTAAAAGACCTTGGCGGGCTTAGCGGATTATGGGCTTCAATATAGTGAAGGAATGCATAAAAGGGTTTCCCCTTGTTTATCCGCTGTTCCAGCCAGTTCCTAACAAGCTCATTTGTTCTTTTTGCCCCCATATCCAGATGCCCGAGTTTTTTCTTAATTCTCCATGTTATGCCTCTAATAATCCTCTCTATGATCGTCTTAGAGCAGATCCCTTTCCAGACCTCTTCAAATACATCGTGCCCTTTATGAAAACCTACCAATTCGCCGACCTGACTGTTGCTGACGAATCCCGCCGTCTGATACCCGTTCTCCTTTAACACCGTTGCAATTGTGGGGATTTGATCTGCCAGCCGCCTGTCATCATAAACGCCGTGCTCATGCAAATAAAGTCCGGTCAGCATAGATGCATGTCCTGGAGGTGTCCATACGCCTGTTGAATAATTCTGCCGGTAGATTGTTCCTTCGCTTGCCAGTTTATCAATGTTTGGAGTTGTTGGCCTTGAGTAGCCGTAGCAAGACAAATGATCGGCACGAAGAGTATCAATAGAGATGAGAATGATATTGGGTTTCATTGATTTTGCCTAATGTTATCTGCTTAAAACTTCCTTATACAATTTCTCATGATTTTTGATCATCATCTCAACAGAAAAAGTTTCTTCTGTCCTATTTCTCGCGGCCTTTCCCATTGCTTCACGCAATCCCGGATTGTAATAGAGTTTTAAAATAGCGTCCGCAAGGCACTGCGGGTCATCAGGGGGGATGATAAAGCCTGTTTCATTGTGAATTACAGCTTCCGCGTTACCGCCTACATCAGTAGCTATTACCGGCTTACCCAGTGCCATCGCTTCAAGTATGGCATTTGAAAATCCTTCGTTGCTGTTAGGCACAAGGCAAAAAACATCCATCTGCTGCACATATGCCTTAACGTCGTCAACATAGCCCGCAAATTTTACAATGTCCTCCAATTTATTTCTCTTGCAATAATCTTCAAAATATCTTCTTGTCGGTCCGTCTCCAAGAAGAATAACCTTTAGATTCCGTATAAACGGGCCAATACTCTTTACTGCCTCGAAAAAAACGTGATATGCCTTCTCCGGCCTGAAAATGGCAGCCTTCCCTATAACAAAATCATCCTCTGTTAGCCTTAAGTCGTTCCTTATCTCGTTAAAGGAGTGATTGCCGTTCCGGCTGAATTTTTCCAGGTCCACACCGTTGTAGATCGTGGTCATCCTGCTTTTGGAAACGCCTTCATCATGGCTAACTCGTTCTCCAACCTTATTGCAAACCATAATGTATCGGTCGATAAACCGGTTCATAATTTTATTGAGCATAATCTGTCTCGGCTTTTTTAGGTCTCCGATATCCCGCCTGCTTGAAATTATCTTTGGAACGCCAAGCAGTTTTGATATAAAGACACCATACGTATCCGACATAAAGTGAAACGTTTGAACAATATCTATCCTGCTTTTTTTTATAGCTACTGCCAGTTGAAAAGCCTTGATAAGCGCCTTCAATGAATAAATCCTGCTCAAATTAATATTCCTGACGCCAACTCCGTTTCTCAACATTTCCTGCTGTATCCTGCCGAATTTCCCCTGAAAAAAATACACATGGCAGTTAAACCTGCTCTTGTCAAGTCTTGTTACGAGGCTTGTAAGATGTCTCTCCGTGCCGGCTCCTGTTTCAAGCTGATCAATCATGTAGAGTATGTTTATCTTCTTCTCGTCCCCCTTTTCTCCTACCCCTTCGTAGAGCCTCCTCTTAGGGAGATGGAGAATATTCTCGATCTGGACCGCGAAAACAGCAGTAGAGAAAGCCAGTAACAGCTTCGACCTTATATCATTCGATACGCACATTCTATTCAGCATGAACAGGTCGTCTCCGTGTTTGTTAACGCCATCGTTCAGAGTAACTCCGCATATAAATCCGTTCTCTTTGACGATTTCCTTCACATCATCTGTAATATCTTTACGTGAGCCGTATGGATAAGCAAATGTTTTTATCTCCTTATTGAGTCTCTGCTGAAGGATGATTTTTGATCCGGATATTTCACTATGAGCTTCGCTGCAAGAGATTCTTGACAGCGAATGGTGAAACATCGTGTGAGCGCCGAATTCTATTCTGCTGTCCCGGCTCATCTCCAGGATGTCATTCCACTTAAGTATGTCGTCACGCAATTCAGGAGCCTGGAAGTCAACTCTCAACTGTTTAAATATAAATTCCAAAAGCTCTTTTCTCTTTTGAGTGGTTAATCCTTTGCTGAAATCGTTAATTTCGCGCATTGCGTCTTCTTTCAGAAAAAGGGATTTGATCGAATACTTCCCGATGTTCCATACGGTAAGATCAAGTTCTTTGCAAGCAGTTTTGCTGAAGGCATAAATGAGCGCATCAATAAACAAAGGGTATCCTTTTTCCAGAGGATCGCCTGCAAGGAAAATGTTAACTGGTATATCGTATTTTTTAACTATCGGGAAAACATCGGTATAGAAACTTTTATATACATCATCAAAAGTAATAACGACGGTATTATCAGGAACCGGCAAATTATTCTTTAGCAGGCTTATGGCATCAACAAGTGAAATTATATTGTATTTAGCTTTAATTAAATATTTAATCTGTTTGTAGAAAACGCGGGGGGGAATATGCAGGTTTAGAAATGGCTTATCGGAGATATCATGATAAGCGAGAATCCTTATGGCATTCTTTTTGTCGGCGGATTTATTCCTCAAATATCTTGCTAACCTTACCATTCCGGTGTAATACAGCGCTATGCTGATTAACAAACGGACGGTAAATTTAAGATTTAACATCAGCCTCTGTCTGTAAATCTTCAGGGGGCTCATGTTGTACCGTTGAAAATCCCCCTGTAAAAGCGCTCGTGATTCATTATCATTTTTTCCATGCTGAATAACAGCTCGGCCCTCTCCCTGCTTTTCCTGCCCATATCCATTCTTACTGAAGGATTGCGGTAAAGATACGTTATTGCAGCGGTCAATTTTCCCGGATCAAGCGGCGGTATCACTATACCGTTTTCACCGTCTTTTACAGCTTCCGCATTGCCGCCCATGTCCGTGACAATCAACGGTTTACCCATCGCCATCTTTTCAAGAACGGCGTTTGAAAAGCCTTCGTTGCTTCCGGGCACAAGGCATGCCACGTCCATGACTGAGATATACTCCCTCACGTCCTTCACCGGGCCTGTAAAAACAACTTTCTCCGTTAATCCACGGTCCCTGCAGTAGTTCTTGAAAGTCCCAAGCTGGGGGCCCTGGCCAACTGCTATAGCCCTTAAGTGCTCAATGGAACCCTGTGCGTTTTCAACAGCCTTAAAAAAAACATCATAATTCTTTTCAGGACGGAAATGAGCCACCGTGCCAACGACAAAATCATCGGAGGAGAAACCAAGTTTTCTCCTCGAAGTCGCGACAAGTTCCGAATCCGCAATTTTATATTTCCCCAGATCGACCCCGTTATAGATAGTTTTCTGTTTTCCCGCCGGGATGTTTTCATCAGTCGATATTCTTTCTCCGACCGCATCACATACTGTAATAAATTTTTCAATGCATTTATTAACTATTCTGTTTATAAAAATATGACGCGCCTTTTTTGTGTCCCCTATATCTCTACGGCTGGAGATAATATGCTTAACACCAAATAATCTTGAAAAAAAAGTCCCGTATGTGTCTGATACAAAATGAAATGTTTGAACAAGATCAATGTGGTTTTCTTTTATTATTCGTCCTATCTTAAGTGCCTGCAAGATTGCATACGGAGAATAACATCTCTCAACTGGGATATAGTAAACAGGAATTCCCGCGGCTGTTATTTTGTCTGTAAATGTGCGATTAAGCTTGAAAGCAACAATGAAACACTTAAATCTATCTCTGTTTAGATTCCTGACAAGATGATATAAGTGGTTCTCCGTCCCTCCTTTGCCGCATAGGGTATCTATGATGAATAGAATATTTATTTTTCTTATTTCTTTCACACGGCACACTAATCAAGTATTGTATTCAAGTTCTAAATATAGCGTTCTCGTAACCTCAAATAATAGTATCTCAGGGTCTCAAATGCCGATGGATGATATAATGGCAGGTTACAATTCTGGCATATCGAAATCTTTTTTGCTTGCTGAAGTTTAATAAATTCTCTGTGCATGGCATTACCCCAAATATCTTCCAAGTCATTTTCAAGTAGATTGCCTATTACATATGATTTGTAAAATGGACAGGGTACCACATCACCATTCGGGTTGATTGTCACCAGCATAGTTGCAACATGACAACTCTTGAAGCCGTAAATACTTTCTACAAAGGTGACATCTCTTGCCAGGTCAACATCCCTGAAATTAACATAGACTTTAGTTCCGTATTTTTTTATTTCACTGATGATCTTTTTAAATTCTTCATATTGTTCTTTCTCCAGTAAATGTGATTTTTGTTCAGAAGAGACAAAGAATGGGTCAGGACTATAACCATTTATTACCGAATATTTCATGTTCTCATTTTTGAACTCAACCAGGTTTCTTGGATAAATACAGTCTATTGGATAGTTCTCAAAATATCTTATTAAGTCAGGAATACTTCTGTAATTCATGTTCGAAATTGTGGTTATGATCATAACCTTCGGATAGCAGGACTTTCTTTTAGCCTTCTCTTCAAAAAGAATATTCAGGGTATTCATGGTTCTCTTAAAAGTTCCTTCTACTCCCCTTATGCAGTCATGTTTTTCTGCAATGTCGTCTACAGATAAATATATTGAGTAAAGTCCAGCCTCTATCAGATTAATTACGGTCTCCCTGTCGCACAAATTCCCATTTGTCGGCAAATAAGTTTTTATATCATGCTTGTTGCAATTGCGGATAATTTCAAAGATTGCATCCTTTCTCAGTAATGCATCTCCTCCAAAAATCTCAAATGATCTAATACCGTATTTTTTTAGTTTTGAAAGTACAAGTATCCACTCTTCTTTATTTAGTTCATCGCATCTGCTATTGTCCCGATTCCTTTTCCAAATATTACATGTTTTGCATTGACTGGTACAACGGTAGGTCAGGAAACCTAAAGAATCTGTGGCCCTCACCCTAAAATGGCTGTATTCTATTCTTGCAGCTTCCATGGTCTCGCCGTAAATGTGGATGAGTTGTTTCACGATTGAGTCAGCTATTTTTGCAATGATAAGAGCCAGATATTTCCAAGAAATGAGTTCAAAAAAGACCGGGATAGAATATTTTCAATCAATCGTCTTAAATGATGGTTTCTGACTCTTGATACCTTGGGCAAATAGCAATTAATCCCACGCAGATCAAGCACTTCAAAATTATCCTTGAAATGTCTCAATAATTCTTCAGATGTAAAACATTCATAGTAAATTTTATCAGCATGGAACCCTTTTTTTTGGAATTCCTTTTGCCATCTCTTCTCTAAGCTATAATTATAAACTGTCAAAACGGCCTGCCCCTCAGCCCTGAGTATTCTTTTTAGCTCTTTGACAAATTCCTGCTGCTCTTCATGCCCTGGGACATGTTCAAAGACCTGCGCGCTTAGTACATATGATGTTGCTTCATCGATAACTGGCAATCTGCACACATCTCCTTTAACCAGTAGTATGTCAGTCTTTATCTTGTCCCTAAGCAATTCTAAAGATTTTACTGAGAAATCCATTGCTATATAACTATCTACCTTCCCAGCAAACTCTTCAGTAATTCTTCCAGTGCCGCATCCGAGCTCTACAATCAGGGAGTTGTAAGGCGGACTTAGCAAGCGGATAAAATGATTCTTTTCTGTCAAGTCATGAAACTCTGAGCCGAACTTGTGATATATAGAAGCCTGCTCATCTCTCATATCCATTTCGCTCTTTTTAAGTTCGGAATCCCTGTCAGCTCTGTTTTGTTTTGTTATACTGCTTGAAGTCATATTGTTGTATTTATCCAAATTAAACATATCGCCATATTGCGACAGAAATTTTTGCCTATCCTCCTTAATCAAGTTGTCTGGCAGCATAATCAAGATACCATCTTCGATTGGATACCATCTCTTGCATACATTACAAAGCATAACTCCATTAGTAATATTAGAGCTATTTTTATCTTCAACGTGACATATGTTCCCGTCGCAGTTCTTCACGTACATCGGAGTTGCATTGCAAAAACACTTTAAAAATTTAAGATATCTTGTATTCATTTAATGTTAGAGATTAATAGCAGTCTTATCAATTTTCTCAGTGGCATTGTTGCCTAATCCCATACGGGCAGCTTGATCAATGAATACAGGTTTTGGTGAGACTGGGGCAAGACCGTGTGCCTTCCTGCTCGCTTCAATATACTCCCAGCCTGTATAATCGACTGCCACTGGATCATCTGAAATGATGATTTTATTAGGTGCGTCAATGTACTTTTGATCTCTTCCGTTAACCCATTTATATCCTGCAAAAATTGCATCCATAACGATCAAACGGGTTTTTTCACGAATATACGGCAAACTGTTCAAAAACGGCAAATAAGTCATAATATCCTCATGGTGATCATACGGATTATCTATGGACCCATAATGATTCTTCATGCTCAAGCTTACTCCTGAATAACCATCCAAAGCTTTTAATACAGGCACATTAATCAAATAATCGCAATGATATTTTTCAACAGTAAAGAAATTTATTCCTGTAAGAAGTACTGCTAAGCGATTAAAAAAGAACCTGTGATACCCCCCAAAATCCTGTACCGTTCCAACTTTGACACCGGCTCCTTTATTTTTTATAAAGCCTGCATACTCGAAAGCGTTATCCCTTTTATCGTAAATTATAATGTTGTCAGGAGTAACGCCTCGAAGAATCAGACCGTCTACGATAGGTTTTACAACTTTAGCTTTTGTATATATGCTTGTAATCTGACAATTAATTTTTATTGCAATCTTCTTATTCCGGTCAGGAATTATCACCGACCACGCCTCTTTAAGATCTTTCTTTCGGGTAAATTCTTTTATCCCCTCGTTGACCATTAGCCTAACAATCTCGCCATTAAGATTTTTGTTGTCCCTTCCATCCGTTCCATCGGTTGCCTCCTGATGAAAGACCGTTACAAGCCTGCTCCGCTTCCTATTCTTCTCTGTAATACTAACTGAACTTGAAGCAAAAACATGAGAAAAAACACCTTCGCAGGCTAATATCAAAGAACTGATTAGAAATTCTCGACGCTTAAGCTTCCTGATAAATTCCATAAAATAGAGTCAGGTACACCAGCGAAAAAATCCGGATAGTCGCCTTCACATTCCGTTTTGTGAATGTGAAATATATATTATATTAAACAACCCCATCAACCTGTTGAATTAATTTTCCAGGGTCCTTTGTAGTCCACGAAATCCCTGCTATGTGGTAGTATGCAATCATCTCCTGCCGTTTAAATCCTAATTTCCCGTGCATTGATTCCGATGCCTTATTCCATGGAGGGATGTGCGCCCAAATTGATTTGTAACCTTTATGTCTCAAATAATTACATATACTGCCGAGCAAAAAGGCCCCATAATTACGGCCTCTGTATTCAGGACTTATGAAGATATCGTATGTAAAGGCAATACGTTCAGGCAGTCTATAAATCCTTTTGTAATCTTCAATATACACAAAAGAATAACCGGTCTTGTTATATCCGATAATTTTATCCTTATGTCTTAAGCCGGTGAACAGATGTCCTTCCTGTAGTCCAGTAATTAGCTCCATAGGGTAATAGTATCCATAATCCCTTATATACTGTATTGTTTTTTCTTTATTATCAAAATCGACATGAATATTCTCATCAACAATGATTTCTTTCTTTTCTTTAGACAAATCGGCCTTGTACCAATACGCCCTGTTCGTATGGTATAGAAAATAAAAGGACTTATTGAGCCCCCTCCGGAAGACCTGAGTTGTCCCGCCCTCTGCATAATTTTTTTTAAACTTCAAGAACAGTGAAATATCTTGTCCCTCAGGCCCTTTAAAAGTTTGACAGGCTTCATTTCAAGAGAATACAGAAACCCCGAATAAAAAGTATTATTGAATATCCTCATGTTTTTATATTGCCTGATGTCCTTCGACCACTTCTTTTTGTATTCATCCTGTGAGCCGCACATGTCATATTCATGCACACCTTTCTCAAACAGCGACCTGACAATCTCATAATCCAAATATGCCCCTGGAGAATAATTCTCATAGTCAATATCGAATTCTGAAAGCAGCGCAGCGTTATTCCCTTTGTACTTTAGATGATATTCGTATGCAACCGGAACCCCGTCCTTATACATGCACCATATCGACAGCCACTTTTTCCGCCGCGCCATCCAGGTCAATGCTTCGAAGAAATTCCGTCTGTTGCTCCGGTTAATAAAGGAAAGGCCTTTTTTATATTTCCAACCCCTTTTGCTTACCGATATGATGTCGTCAAGATTCTCCGGGTTCTCAATCTCACTGACCGTAATGCTGCCAAGTTTTTTTATCCTGTTGCTGATATTCCTCAACGTCTTTCTCGATTTAGTTGAAACAGATTTAAAATACGTTTCCCAATCAGCGTCCGTCATAAGATAGGGAGAGCTCAGTCCATCCATGACAATACATTTTCTCCCGGCCCTGTCAACAGCCGCTCTTATTTCATGATAATCCTCATTGCAGAACATATTATTGCAAGAGATGATATCCCAGCCCGTCTCGTCTCTGAACAAAAAAGAAATTATTGCTCCGGCAATCTCATCTCCGTAATTTTTTTTTGTAATAAACCCAAATCCCGGAGAGTCATTGTTGCCCATGCATTCAATGTTTCTCACCGGAAATCCGCGGTAGGTGCTTTTACCCCGCATCAATGGCGCTATCCCCAGAATCTCGCCGCCCTTTTTAACCAGTATTACAAAAAGGCTTCTCTTTCCGCCAAAGGCTTCCCACCATACGGAGAACCATTCATGGGTAAGAAACACCTTATCGGCCCTTGATTGCTCAAGTAAAGAAGTCCACGGATCACGCAGTTTCCTGAATTCTTCAAAGTCCGTTATTACGTCTATGTTGAATTTTTCTCTTGTCAAAAAAAATAGTTCCTTGAGTTTTTCCAGGTAGCTTACAAGTGCAAATCATCAATGTTATTTAGCTTCATGCGGCATTCAACCCTCTACGAATGAAATGCCGCCTTAAAAAAAAGCTTCACACATCACTCTTCTCCGCTTCATCAATAAGCATTATCGGGATATCATCCTCTATGCGGTACATGATGCAGCATTTGTCACAGATGAGCCTGTCTTCGGATTCTTTCAATCTGACATCTCCCTTGCATCTTGGGCAGGCAAGAATATCAAGCAGTTCTTTTCTAATGGCCATGCTTATCTCCTCCTTAGGGATTACCTTCCATCCTGTGTTCTATTATTTGCTTAGATATTACCGGGAAAAGCAATATGTTTATTTATTGCCGAGTTTTCCTCAATGTTAATGGTTGATTCAGGCACAAGCTCTTTCAATAGCTTTAAAATCTCTTTTACGTCACAGGCTGTCAGTGTATATTCTTCCATTTTTTTGCAGGTATCAAAAACCCTGGCGTAATCTTCTCTGCCTGTCTTAAGCATGGTGATTTTCTTATTATCAGTGGGCACTATGCCTTCACCCTTCCAGTAAAGCTCCTCGTACAGTTTCTCTCCGGGCCGAAGACCTGTAAAGACAATATCTATATCTGAGCCGGGTTCAAGCCCCGAACGTTTGATAAGGTCTTTTGCGAGTTCCGCAATTTTTATCGGTCTGCCCATGTCAAGCAGGAATATCTCCCCTCCCTTACCCATAGCACCTGCCGTCATGACAAGCTGCACTGCCTCCGGAATCGACATGAAATACCGGGTTATGTCCGGATGCGTTACCGTTACCGGCCCGCCTTCATTTATCTGTTTTTTGAACAAGGGTATGACACTGCCGTTACTGCCGATGACATTGCCGAATCTTACCGCGATAAACTTCGTATCGAATCTGCTGAGCCCCTGGATAATCAACTCGCATATCCTTTTAGTGGTGCCCATGACATTGGCCGGATTAACTGCCTTGTCAGTCGAGATCAGCACGAATTTGTCCACGTTATTTGCGACCGCCAGTTTTGCAACGTTCAGCGTTCCGAATATGTTATTCCTGATCGCCTCTACCGGCTCCCGCTCCATCATCGGCACGTGCTTGTAAGCTGCCGCATGGTATACAAGACTGACTTTATATGTCTTCAAAACCTTCTCGACTTTATCGCCGTCAAGGATATCGCCTATGATCGGTACAAACTTAACATGAGGAAAGGACTTCTTAAGCTCAATTTCAAGATCATACAGACTGTTTTCATAGCGGTCATAAAGAAGAAGAAGCCGTGGGGAAAGCTGAACGACCTGCCTGCATAATTCAGAACCAATAGAGCCGCCGGCCCCGGTGACAAGCACCGCCTTGTCATTAATTTCTCCTCTCATTAATTTACTGTCTGATTCTCGGCTGAATCTCACCACCCTCCTGCCAAGCAACTCGTTAAATGCAACGTCTTTCAGTGGTCCGTTAAAATAATCGTCCTGTATCACTCTGCCGACTTCAGGCAATACCTTCACCTCCACATCTGAAGTTCTCGCTACTTCTTTAATACGGGCAATATCCTTATATTTCGCAGATGGCATTGCGATAATGACCTCGTCGATCTCAAACTTTTTTACAAGATGCGGTATGTCTTTTGTATGACCCAGTATGGGTATGCCGTGAACATACATTCCAAGCTTATACCCATCGTCATCGATAAAGCCTGAAACACGGATACCGAGTTCAGGATTTCCGGCAGCTTCCTTCACCAACAATATGCCTGCCTTTCCAGCCCCGGCAATAAGCACGTTCTTTGATATCTTTAATTTTCTTCCTTCCTTTATCTCGCTTAAATACCGGATACTGAACCTGCTGCCTCCAATAAGCAGGAGGGTCAGCATCATCTCCAGGATAAAGACCGTTCTCGGGTATTCCATAAGTCCAAGAACAAACACCATCGTTACAAGAAACAGGATTGATCCGGTTGCCGTAGCCTTGACCGTGTCTGTCAAGTCCTGCATGCTGACAAACTTCCATGAGCCTAAATGAATTTTAAAGAAATAATTCGCAACCATCCGGCAAATCAGGAGGGAAGGCAGGGTCATGAAGAATATTTGAAGGTATTGCTTCGGGATGTTGAATTCAAAACGTATTGCAAAAGAGAGAAAATACGAAACTCCAACGATAAATAACTGGAAAATTAAAATTACGAAAAATCTATACGTAATGAAAAACCTGTTGTGCAAAATTCTACTAAACATTTTCAATTATACCCCCTTAATTTTTGATTCACGCAAAACCAATGCCCTATCTTGTGTCATTACGGCCATTTAATAAAAAGCTTAAATATCCCGGTCTCCGGCAGTCAAAAAGACATTTTTATTTCTCAGGATGTCCTTGTAAAAATACAATATGTTGTGATCGGTCATCTCGCTCAGGAATCCGGCTTTTTTAAAATAAATATCCAACGCGCTGTTTTCAGCCATCATCAGGGAAACCGCGTCCAGCTTCATTTTCCCGCAATGCGCTGTGAAGGTCTCCAGCATTTCCTCAAGATAACGATCAAAGCCCCTGCAAAAAAAATCATCAATGTAGGCAATATTATTTTCCATGTAATAAATCAGATAGCCTGCCAACTGCGATGACACACGGTCTTCAATACAGAAAACACTGTAGGACTTGTACGGGCACTTCAGAAACCTCCACTTCAGATAGTCGAGATTTCTGCTGCCGCTGAAATCGAACACATCCTCTGCATACTCAAATATCTGAGCAACTCGCTCATCCAGGGAAGCAGCACAGCTCTGGCTCCCTTGATTTCCTTTGAGCCTGAAAGATTTCATTTTCAGATATAAGGCTGCGAAGGGGACTGCCGCATAAGCAGCAAGGGGATGAAACCTTCTCTTTAACACCTGCGCGGCATTCAATACTTTTAAATACCTGACCATATTGGCAAGAACCTCGTAACCGGCGCGCATCTGCACCTTTTCAGCCGTCTTATTCGGAAAGCCGATCAGGATTTCCAGATCATCTGAATTTGCTATTGCCTTTTGCAATTTTATTGCGGAACCGAGCATGCGATACTCTCTCTTAACTGCGAAATCGGCAGTGACCCCCCCTCTCAGCTCGCGGCCCGCAAAATGAAACTTCCTTGCTATAACAGCGCAAGATCCAAAGTATTGATGTTTCTCCATATCATTAATGAGATAAAGTTGCGCCTTCCCATCGGGGTTTTCTTCGTAAGACCATTTGATTCTCTCTTCACCTATTTCCTGAAGTGAGCTTTTCCATATAGGTAACAGGATATCAGGATTATAGCCCCCCGTAATTTTCTCAATCTTGTATTGGTGCATTATTTATTTTTCAGCAGTGCCGTTTATCAAGTCGCTCCCAGCTTTTCCCTTGCGATCTCCGTTAGCCCTTTTCCCTGCTCCTGATATATCTTCCTTAAGCCTGCATCCCTGGTCATTACGCCTTCTCTTACCATATTGGCTATTTCCCATGCATAGGGATGGAATCCGTACTTTCTGATATGGACCTCATTGGCAAATGCGTTAAGTAGGCAGTTGGTTGAATTTGCGTCCGTGTCATCGGGAGCCCTCCAGGCGAACTTGCGGATTTCCGCCAGAATCATGTCCTCGTTGTAACGTTCCCAAGCCATTGGGTGAACATTATAAGGGAACTTCTCCGGCGCTGCATAATGTTTCTCCTGAAGAAAATACGCCCCGATTTCATTGCCGACAACCTCTTTTAAGGGCTTTAAGACAACCTCTTGCGTGGACCGGATAAATGACGGGTTGGTTTTTATGACTGAGGCCTGCATCGGCGCTTGTCCGGGCGACCAGCCAAATCCTATCATGGGAATATCCTGTTCAATTGCCGTCTTAAGACAGATTGATTTTACCAGGCCAATGCATGACGTGCATATGGTGCTGGCTCTTTCCAGCGTCTTCCCCGGATACATCTCCCGTTCCGCCGCCGCTAAAAATATTCTCTTCAGTATTTCCCACTTCGGTTTAAAAAACATATGATCGATGCCGAGTTGGTCCGTTACCGCTTTGATATTAGCTACGGTTCTGTCAGATACAAATCCGTTATCAAAAGTCAGGGCAAGCACCCTCAAGCCGTATTTAACTTTGAGGAGATACATAGTGTATGTAGAATCCTTGCCCCCGCTGTATGCCATCAGTATTTCGTAAGGACGCTGGTTATTATCGGTTTTGATATTTTTTAAAAGACCAAGAAATTTCTGCTCGAATTTTTTCTTATCATCGGAAGATGTTAATTCCCTGCTGTTGTGCTTCATACAATGACTGCAAATTCCTTTATCATCAAATGAAAGGCCGGGGAACGTCTCCGGCAGTATGCATTTTGAACAGATTCTCATCTCGGTCTTAGAGCTTTAAAGCCTCCGCCTTACATATCAAAAGGCAGGAATTCCCTCAGAAAGGGGTATATTTCTTCTGCAAATGTAATGGATCTGATTCCGGCTGAATCGATGTCGGAGCCGTTTAGCGGAGATGAAGATATTTTAATCAAGGCCGCATTGGTCCTGAGATTAATAACTGCGCCAAGCCCGTTGAGGACCCGCTCTCTGAACCTGTCCGCTGTAGCCCCTTTGCCGGTTTGATACCAATATACAAGTGAGACCCCGTCACTCCCGTTCTTATAAACAGTCTCATTCACGGATATCCTTCCGCCTGCGACATCGATTGGGACCTGCTTTTCATTTTCGGGTTCCCACAGATAACCCGGATCGATATTATTCCCCGAAAAAACATTGGCGTTATGCCGGAACTTGCCCCAATATCCTATATACAAAAACAGTGTTTCGCCTTTGTCATTTAAATATTTTCTGTAAATATACTGGTCGGCAAAAGGAGGCAGGTTATCCGTATCAATTTTTATATCCTGTCCCTTCCATGCCCCGATATTGAGAGGGAAAAACCCGATATCCTTTTTTAAGGCTACAGGGGGAGCATACGGCATTTGCGAAACAAACAAGTGCGTTAAGCCAAGCAGAACAGCTATTACAATATATTTCTTTTTTCGCACTTTCTAAACGCGACCCCTATCGCAAATACAGAGAGCACCCCAAGTGGTGTGACGAGCGCCCAGGCATGCCTGTGAAAGCTCAAGGCCGCAGCCGCGTCATACCAATAAGAGATAATCCCTATAAAAGCAACCCTCAAAATATTTACCAATATTCCAAGCGGCACGGACACGCCGATAAAGACCATCCTGTACAGGTATGACCCGAGGAATAAATATGCAAAACCGCTGCTGACAATAATTATTGCAATGGTCGTTTGTATCCCGCTGCAGGTCTCGTGGACCAGAAAAGAACCTGAAGGCAGATTTATAACGTTTCCATCTAAAAAAACAGGGATGTTAAGGGAAGCTATAAGCACCGTTGAAAAATGGGCAATTATGTATTTCAGTTTTTCGGCCACAGCGCCGTACACGGGAGAAGGAATGGGCAGCATAAACAATAAAAACAGCGCAGGAACGAGCGTAATCTTAAAAATCTCTTTACCATAAAGGAAAAGAATGGATGCTGAGACAATGATGACAAAAGCGAAACCCTGAAGAAGGACCACGTACGTGAACTTACCGAGAATGAACATTATCAACCCGGCCAACAGCAGACCGAACCCGCTTTTTGAAAAAACGGTCTCCGGCGCATCCGCCAAGATTCTTTTTATACTGTGTCTCTGCATCCATATGAAATAAACTGAGAACATGGGGATCAAAAGAGCGGACGAGGCCTCCGGATCAGTGTTCCATTGAGTCTTTAATTCCATAACCACCGGATAAAATAAGGCTGCGGAGATACAAAAAATTATGACCGATATTATGAGACTATATAGTTGCGCTGCAACTTTTACGGATTTCATAATGGATTGTGACGCTTCTTCCACGTTCAAAAAGATGCCGTTGCCTTGTTGTTTTTCTTCAGGAAAGTCTTTTCAAGCTTACCGGTGGAGGTTTTCGGCAGGGATGTCATTATCTCGATATATTGGGGAACCATGGCATTTTCAAGATGCCGGGAACAGTGCAACAATATGTCTTCCTTAGTCAGCCCCGAATCCTTTTTCAAGACAATATAGGCCTTGACCGCTTCTCCCGATATTTCATCAGGAACTCCGACAACAGCAGTCTCCAATATGCCTTCGAGGCTGTACAGGACATTCTCCACCTCCCTGGGACTAATCTTCTCCCCTTTACACTTTATTATGTCATCCTTCCGCGCGACAAAATAGAGATAACCTTCATCATCCATTCTGAAGAGGTCCCCTGTATAAAGAACCCTCTCCCCCGGGTATCTTCCTGGTTTGAGAAATTTCGACGTCTCTTCGGGCAGCTCCCAATAGCCGCACATAACACTCGTGCCCCTGACAACGAGTTCACCGGTTTCTCCGGGGCCGACTGTTTGACCATTTTCATTTACAATATAAACTTCCTGATTGGGTATTGCCTTGCCAACGGATGCAGGCTTTCTATCGATCTCTCCCGGAGGGAGGAAGGAAACGCGCTTGCATTCCGTAAGCCCGTACATGGAAAAAAGCTTTGCCTGTGGGAATAATTTACGCAGTTTCCTTATGTGACTTACCGGTAGGGCTGACGCTGTGTTTGTGATGTACCGCAGGGAACCAAAATCACATTTCCCAATATTCTTAAGACCTAACAGTATTGCAAACAGTGTGGGAACTCCCGGGAGACCCGTGACCCTTTCCTTTATCATGATATCTACCACCTGATATGGATATGTGAAGGTACTTTCGAGCACTACTGTGGCGCCTGTTTTAAAAGCCATCAATACTTGATAGAGGCCGTAATCGAAGGAAAGCGGCAGCACATTCAGAATGATGTCATCTTCATTGTTCTCAAGGTATGTTGTTATCGAATGCGCTGCGGAAACCATATTGAGATGCGAAAGCATTACCCCCTTTGGAAAGCCTGTCGAGCCCGAGGTATATATTATCGAGGCGAGATCCATATCAATGCATTTTGAACTTACAGCGTCTTCCCTGCCGGAATTTAAAGCCTCTTCATATAAAAAGCACACCGGAGCTTTACTGCTTTGTAATTCAAAAGACTGATGCTGTCCCGTGATTATTATAGTTTCAAGAAAAGGACAGTGAAGGGCACGGACTGTTTCCGCCCTGCTTTCCTGAGTTAAAAGCGCACGCGCCCTGCTGTTGTTCATTATAAACTCAAGCTTCTCTGTCTTTGTCGTATGATTTACTACCATGAATACGGCTCCTGCCTTTAATGCCGCAAAGATTGAAACTACAGCCTCCACCGAATTGTCCATGAAAACCGCAACCCTGTCGCCCCGCTCAATGCCCCTCTGCTGAAGAGAGACAGCAAGCTTGTCCGCCGCTGAATCAATCGCGGCATAAGTCAGTCTTTTTCCCTGGTGAACAAGCGCAGTCTTGTCAGGATATCTTTGAGCGCTGTATTCGAGGAAGTGATGCACCAGGGTGTGTCTGAACATAAGTTAATTTCCGTTGCCTGCTTTTCTTGCAATAAAATCCGAAAGCTTGTCCACAGAGTCAAAGTTATCAGGTATCAGCTCCTCGTCATCCACAGAGACTCCATACCTTGTTTCAACAAAGGCAAGCAGCTCAAGCACGCCTGTGGAGTCAATCAATCCCCTCTCCAGAAAGGAGATATTATCTCCGAAGCCGTCGTCTTTCCCGTAAAGAAAGTTCTCTACGACAAAACCCCTGATCTCAGACTTTAATCGCATATCTCTTGTCCTCCGCTGCTCTGTCTGCGGCACCTTTACTCTTCGAGTCGAAGTTGTCTATGAACATGTCATGTAAAAGCATTGTCGAGATTACGCCGACAGCGGCCATGTTGTCCTTAAATCCAAGCGCCGCATTCTTCCTGCATTTATCTGCCAGAACAGAAACCGCCTTTGGATTGAAGTATCCGGCGCTTTGCAAGTTTCTCTCTGAAAGCAGCTCATCCAGATAGCAAGGAGTGTCACCGCTGAAAAAACTTTTTGCATCAGGAGCCATATACGGCTGCTTGGTCCTTTTAAGTGTTGACGCAGGCAGTAAGTCCTTCATGCTTTCCCTGAGTATGTATTTTTCTTTTAAGGCGTTCATCCTTATGTTCGGCGGCATCTTGCAGCATAGCCCAATCACCCTGTGATCAAGGAAAGGGAACCTGCCTTCCACCGAGTGCGCCATGGCCATCCTGTCGCCCTGCGAAGAAAGTATGTAACCCGGGAGAAGGGTTTTGCTCTCGATGTACTGGGACTTTGAAAGATAGTCATATTTGTAAACATCATCAGGCAACAATGACGACAGTTCATTCAGGCCGCTGTAATTCCCCAGGCTTTCTTTCATGGCATCAGAAAAAAACAGCTTTGTCTTTGAGGTGGTATTCCACCGTGGAAAATGAGAATAATATTCATCAGGATAGCCCGCTGTATCGGTTTTGAAAAACTCTTCGGCATATTGAACGGATTTAACCGGAGAATGGGCAAGGTAGGGATACAGCTTTTTGAGGATGAGCGGTCTGAATTTTGAGTCAGGAAACCGTTCCATAAATCTCCGCACTTTTGTCTCCTTGAATATATCGTAGCCTGCAAGGATTTCGTCAGCCCCCTCGCCCGTCAATACGACCTTGTAACCTTTCTCCCTGACAAGCCCCGACAGCAGATAAAGCGGCGCAGACGCTGTTCTTAAAACAGGCTTCTCCGTATGCCATATCACGTCAGGGAACACCCTGCCGATATCGGAATACGTGCATCTTATATCGCTGGGTACAGTGTCCAGGTATTCGATGATTTCACGCTGATACACTCTTTCGTCATAAGCCTCATCTTCAAAAGTCACGGAGAATGTCCTGAGAGAGGTATCCGAACTTTTTTTGATGAGCGCGGTAATCACTGAAGAGTCAAGTCCGCCACTCAGATATGCTCCGACAGGCACATCCGCTCTCAGTTGAAGTCTTGTTGCGTCTGTCAATAGCTCCCTCAGCTCCTCTGCCCATTCTACCTCTGCCCTGACACGGCTGTCAGGGGTAAAATCCATGTCCCAGTATTTATTAAGCTTCCGGCTGCCTGCTTCAACCGTCATATAATGTCCTGCCGGGATCTCAAAAATATTTTTAAATGCAGTTCTCGGTGGGATAGTCATCCAGAAGGTGAATATTTGATCAAGCGCATAAGGGTCTATCTCTCTCTTCACTCGGCGATCCATAAACAATGCCTTTATCTCGGAGGCAAATATTACTTGGTCACCGGAAAATGTGTAAAACAGCGGCCTGATGCCAACCCTGTCCCTGGCCATAAAAAGTCTTCCGGTATTTTTATTCCAGATGGCAAACGCGAATTGTCCGTTAAGATGCTCAAGACAGTCTACGCCGTAATCCTCGTAAAGATGGACGATCACTTCTGTATCAGACTCCGTATAAAATTCATGTCCCCTTGCCAGCAAGTCTTTTCTGAGCTCCCTATAATTAAATATCTCACCATTAAAGGTTATCCAAATGCTTCGGTCCTCGTTATGGATAGGCTGCCCCCCCCCTGTAAGGTCAATTATACTCAGGCGCGCATGACCAAGGCCGGCTTCTTCGTCGCAGTAAAATCCTGCTCCGTCAGGACCGCGGTGATGCATGATAGCGACCATTTTCTTTAAGGTAAGCATTGCCGACTCTTTATCGCCGTGTAGATTGAATATGCCTGCTATGCCGCACATTTGTTTAAATTCCCGGGAGTTCGGGCGGTGCTCCGCCCTCTCGGTCACATAATGGCTGTCCGAAGAGGTGTTGCAAAAATCTTAAGTGCCAGAACCCGGCGTACTGCCGGATATGCGCCAATACTTTTATAAATCAAACAGCATTAGCTGCAATGACATTGAAAGTATTATTGGCTCTTTATTTTTTTATTCAAAAAGTGAATCGCGTCTTTTAATGATTCAACCTGGATGCCGAAACGATGGAATTCTTTTCTGGAGTAATTTTCGTTATCATCTTCCTGTTTATCATCTTTTTTTTCAACATTCAGAACAACCGGCATCCGCTCAAGTCTGGCCACTCTTTCAAGAAGCCCTGCCATAGCGCTTTCAGTAACACTTATAAGTTTGAGAATATCTTTCTCGACCTGAACCATTTTATTCGTCAGGGATACTATCTCGGAAAGATTATTTTTAACTGTTTCCTCAAGTTTAATTAGCCTTAAAGCAATATCTCCCGTAATCTTTGATAAATCAGAATCCACTTGTTTTTCTGACCCAGTAAAAACAACGGGGACCCGGGACTCGTTCCAATAATCACTCGACTCGAGGTCTTTTGTAACATCCCTGATAATGTCAGAAGTTACTTCTGTCTTTCCTTCAACAAAAGCGCTGAGCAGCGCAAAATCACACAAGATATTAATCAGCCTCGGAACACCTCTGCTAAATTGATGGATCAGTCTGATAATATCTTCATCGCATCTTATGGCAGCAGGGTTCCCGGCTATAGCCAGGCGATGTTTGATATATCCTGACGTCTCCTCGATCGTCAGCGGGGAGATATGATAACTGATGTTAATGCGCTGGCGTAACTGCAGCAGTTCCGGCAGCATCAGGGTCCTCTTCAGTTCAGGTTGTCCCACAAGTATTATCTGAAGCAGTTTTGATTTATCAGTCTCGAGATTAGACAGTAATCTTACCTCCTCAAGAAGGTCCGGCGAAAGATTCTGGGCCTCATCAATCAACAATATCGGCTGTGTTTTTTTTGTGTATTGCTCAATGAGAAATCCGTTCAGTTCGCTCAATAATCTGGTTTTGCTTTTCCCTTCAATATCAAGCCCGAAATCTTCGTTAACCATTGATATAAGCTGCTCTGATGAAACCTTTGTATTATGTATTCTCGACAACTTTGCAGAACCGTCAAGATTTTTTATCAGGTTGCGGATAATTGTGGTCTTCCCGGATCCAATTTCTCCGGTCAAAAGAATAAAACCGATCTTTTCCTTGATTCCATAATCGAGGTAAGTAATCGCTTTCTTATGAGTGGAACTCGGAAAAAGAAAATCCGGGTTAGGGACTAATTCAAAGGGTTTAAATTTAAGTGAAAAATGTTTTTCATACATTTTAAAAACCTAAAAAACTACTTTCGCCTCAAGCCAGACTATATTGTTATTAAAACCATTGGTTTCTATATTTGAATTTCTATAATTGTATCCGTACCCAATACTTGCAGTGACTTTCTGACTCAAGCTATAATTCAGACTATACCCTGCGCTATATAAGCGAACCCTTTCATCGTCAGGCAAAAACTTCTGTTTCTCCCATAAGCCACTTAATGTCCAGGATATCTTGTTAACTATTTTACCGTCAATATCCACAGTAGCTCCCGTTATTTTATCTTCATTATCTGAATGGAGTTCTTTATCAACTGAATAGTAGGGATGAATTACAACCTTGAGTTTTTTCCCGGCCTTAATAAATAAATCAAACTGGTTTCTTTTCGTTACACTCTTTGTTATGGAATCTTTATTGGGAGTTGTGTAAAGTGGTATCTGAGAGAATTGCAACGTTTCAAAATCAATCTGTTTTAAATTCGGATCTGCGGTGGTAGCATTTGCTTCCGAGAGCGAATTGGTATATGAGCCCCCCAAGTAAGCGCCGCCCAGCACATTGAAATAATAATCGGCCCCTATGTCCCAGAAGCTGGCCTTTTCAGTGGATGCGCGGGAAAAATCCAGGAAGGCTTTTCCAACCTCGCCCCAGATATGAAAATCGTGGGTTATCTGCTGCTTGATTGCGATCGAACCCTGGTGCCTGTCATAATCATCAGCTACTTGAGGACGATATGCAAGATAATCGTAATTCAGCGTTACAAAAGTTTTAGAAGGAAATATCTTTGTTATTGCAATAAAAGCAGAGTGACTATTTGAATTATCGCCTTCTTCAGCTTTATACCATATATTGGAATAGCGATATCCAATACGTGACAACAAGGAAGGGGACAAAGGATAATCAATATATGGTGAGATAGTAAAAATATTGCTGTCAGTCATATTCCTGAAAGCATTTTCTGTGACGAAGCTCCTCCTTACATCAATAGGAACCCTATCGTAGAAATCAGTAAGATTGATAAAAAAATGATCAAAGGGTTGAACTAAACTTTTAAGATCAACATGTTGAGTATCCCTGATACTTGTATCATTTAACTCGCTATGATTTCTGTAAAATCTAAGAGACAAACTGTAATCAAGACTAATGTCAACTGCTCTATTAGGGTTGTATGTAAGCATAATACCAGGAGAGATATCAGTAATAAAATCCTCTTCCTTGCCGGATTTTGACAGGAATAAATTATCATTATACACTTCCTTAAGTTTTACACTTGGCGCTATAGAAACACCTGCAAATGACGACGATTCATATACTGCTAACAATGCTATAGCCATATAAAAACATGCTGCCTTCTTCATTTCTTCTCCTGCTTTCTATGATTGTAATAATAGTAACGTGAATACTGTCCATCAAGGGTTTCCATACTTGCATTATTAAATACAACGCCTAATACTTTTAAATCCTTAATCAGATTCATTGCGTTTTCAATTGATCTTTTGTCTACACGGCCCTCTTTGACAACAAAAATTACTCCATCAACAGTCGACCCTATCGAAATCGCGTCAGCAAAAGGCAGAATGGGCGGAGTGTCAATAATGACATATCTGTCCATATATCGATGTTTAATCTCTCTCATAAGCGCTTTCATCTTTCCAGAAGAAAGAAGTTCAACAGGATTTTCAACAGGATGACCCGCCGGGATCAATATCAGATTACTGATGCCTGTTTTAACCATTATTTCAGAAACATCCATATCACGGGTAAGGTAATCGGAAAGCCCATTGTCGCATTTTATTCCAAGATAATGATGCACCATGGGTTTCCGCATGTCTGCATCAATAAGAAGAATAGAATGGTCAATCTCTTGTGCAAGCGTAATTGCAAGATTAATCGCGGTAAGTGTTTTCCCTTCAGTTTCGACAGAGCTGGTGATCATAATGGTATTGAGAAAATTTGCTTTTGTCTCTCTGATCAAGATTGACTTAAGCCTTCTATATTCTTCAGTAATTGGAGAATCAGGTTGAGTAATTGCTATAAGATGCTGATTACCAACTTTTATTTGCGTAAAATTATGGATATTTTCTTGATGCGTGTTTCTCTTGTTACCCGATGATTCTCTGATCCTGCTCGCTTTTTCCAATGCTTCTTCAATTTTGCTCATGTGTTTTCCTCTCGGCTTCCCGGAATCTCAGTTCCGGCACCTTTATAAAAATCTCTTTACTACCTCTTTAATAAAGAGAATACCGATAACTGAAAGATACGCAACAGACACTGCGTAAACTTTTCGATCTATTATCTTCTCTTTATTTATTTCCTCGTCAGTAATAATCCTGGGGATTACAGCAAGCACCGGCGCTTTTAATAATGTTTTCAATTCATCAACAGTCTTTATTGAATGATCGATATTATCAAGCAACAAAACAACGCCAAAGCCGCTGGCAATTCCTGCAACAATTCCAAAGAGTATCATCAACACCCTGTTAGGGCTTTCGGGCTTTGTTGGAAGGATGGCCGGGTCGACTATCCGAAAATTTTCTGTCTTGTCCTGAATCTCCATCTGCTTTGAGACTTCACTCTGACCAAGCTTTAAAACAAGTTCCTCATCAATCTTTTTATATGAATCTCTCTCTCTTTCAAAATCAGCAAGGTTTTTCTTTTCAACTGGAATATTTCTAAGATATTCCTTTTTTGATTCTATAATCGCATTTACATTTCTCTCTTTTGCTGAAAGAGCTGCGAGTTCAACAGTTATATTCCCAAGTTCTTCTTTCAGCTTCTGATGGAGAGGGTTCAGAGTTGTCATCTCTGTTGAGCCACCCTGCACGCCTTCTGTATCCGAATTTGAGGATTTATTTTGTAATTGCCTGTTTAATGTTTCAATCTCTGCCTTGACCTTAATGACTTCCGGATAATTTTCCGTATATTTAACGAGCAATTCATTTAATTTATTTTGAAGCATAAGCAGTCTATCATTTACAGAATCTCCCTTAAGCCTTCCCATCATTGCTACCGTATATGGCTTCTCCTCCTTGAGTTGCTTTTCGATTAAACTTTTTTTCGCTTCCGATTCAGCCTTTTGGGTTTTGATCGACTCAAGGTTTTCCTGCGCACTCTTAATAGCCCCAACAATTGAAGCTTCATCCACCGCTACGAAAATATCCTTGCTCCTCCTAAAGTTCATAATTTTTTCTTCTATGGCATCCAATTTGTCCTTGAAATATTTTCTCTGATCCCCTATGAACCTGTTGGCTTCGTAAGACTCATCCCGTTTTGCTGACGTATTCTCCTCAACAAACCGTCTCACAAGTGTATTGACATAGTCTCTTGCGAGCTTTGGGTTTTTATTTCTATAGGTGACAGAAAACCAGTCTGTTCCTTTACCCCCTTTGTTGACCATTTTAATTACTGTCTTTTCCTGAAGGTCTTTAACGAGTTTTTCCAACTCTGCAGGATTTTCTTTATTAACATTAAACTCAAGTTCATCAATGACCTTCATGAGAAGATTTCTACTCGTCATGGTATATGACATGACTCTGATCCTGTCCTCAATATCAGGGGTAACTGTTATGTTCTTTACGAATTTGTCAATAATATTTCGCTCTATAAAGACCGTACTTTGCGCCTCGTATACGTCTGGCAGCAAATAGCTTCCCCAAACTATGATTGAGAGACAAAGCATTGAGACAGCTATAAACAGATACCTTCGACTAACAACCAGTCGCCAGTATTGCTTAACATCAAATTGCACTGTGTCATTCATATGTTCACTTCTCCGGGTTAATATTTTGAAATAATTTCAATCTAAAACAAACTTTCTTTAACTACAATAAAATCGCCTGGCAAAAGCGCCGCATTCTGGCTTAAATCACCCTTCATTAAATCTTTTGCCTTAATAGATATTTTCCCCCGCTCACCATTCTCTTTCTTTCTTAGAATTTCCACGTCATTTTCTTTTGCAAATTCCGTGAATCCGCCAACAGACAGGACAGCATCCAGGATTGTCAGTCCTTCCCTGTAGGGTATTGCACCAGGTTTTACAACAGCGCCAACGATATTGATCCGATTTTCGAAATTGTCAGGAATAAATACCATGTCATCCGGCTCAAGAACTATATCCTGGCTAAAATCGCCTTTTTCAAACAAATGGTAAAACCCTGTCTTTATCTTTTTGCTATCCCTGACCAGATATGCGTTTACCAAATCTGCATTGTCTAAGGAACCCAATTGCGAGAGAAACTCAAGAAGGGTTGTTTCCCGGGTAAGTGTTCTTACCCCTGAAGGAACGCCTTTTCCAAAGACAAATATCCGATAATTGGTCATGGCAGTAACAATTACAGTGACAATGGGGGTCTTTATCACTTTGGTCATTTCTTTTTCAAGAACTCCGGTCAGTTCTTTCGGTGTCATGCCTGCGGCCTTTATTTCGCCTAATGCAGGAAGCGCTATTTTCCCATCAGGTCTTACAGTGGTAACAAGACTAAGCTCCGGGCTTCCCCATACGGATATTTGAAGAGAATCTCCACCTCCGATAACATAGTCCTTCGCAAAAACATTAAATGATATCAGTAAAAAAAATACTGTAGCAAATATAGTCTTCTTCACACGCCCTCCTGTCTCTTTGTATTCGGAGAAAATTGGAATAACTTTAATTTATTCTTCTCTTTTTTCCCAAGGACAAAAGCAAATTTATTAGTTATGAGATTAGAATTCTTCAACCCTGTCACTTCTTCATCGCCTCTAAGGTTTTTTGGGCGTTCTCCTGTTCACTAAAAGGAGTCTGACGCCCAAGACGAATGGAGTTTTTAAGTTGCTCCTCGGCTTTGTCCTCCATCCCCTTTTTCAAATACGATAGGGCCAAATGATACCGTACAGTGGGATCTGCGGGAAGATAATATGTGGCTTCTATGAAATACTTTATAGCATCATCATAGTTGCCCTTATTATAAAGCGTCCACCCAAGTGTATCTGTTATGCTTCCATCCTTGGGCATTACTTCTTTTGCCTTTTTAGCAAATTCTACAGCCTTTTCGACCGGGCCGTAGCCTTCCACATACAGGTATGCAAGATTGTTTAAAGCAGGCGCATTGTTCGGGGAAAGCTCCAATAGTTTTTTGTATTTTTCAACTGCGCTGTTTTTATTCCCCATCTGTTCAAGGACGGTTGCCTGAAGAAAATATACAGGCAGGTATTGAGGGGTTGCTTTTTCGATTTCATTAAAAGTCTCAAGCGCCTTTGGAAGATCATTATTAGACATGTATGTTCTGCCCAAGGCCACTTTTATTTCTGTGCTGTCTGGCTTTATCTCCTGGGCCTTTTTAATAGAACTTATAGCGTTCTTGAACTGACGGCTTTCTGTATACACCAGGGCCAGTATCATATAACTTAATTCTTTCTTCGGATTTAAGGCGATAATTTCTCTCGCAGTCTTTTCTGCAGACGCAAAATCTTTTTTCCTTAAGTAGAGATTGGTTATTCCTCCCATAATATCTACCCTGTTAGGCTCTTTTGCCAGCAGCCCCTTCAGCTCTGCAATCGCTTTATCATAATCGCCCATTGCAGCATAGACGCTTGCGGTCCTTCCCGTGCCGAGAGCGGGAGCGCTGTCCTTTAAATCTTTGTATAAAGAAAGCGCTTCATTATAATTCTTCTCTGACATATATAAACGTCCCATCATCTCACGGGCCTGGACATTTTTGGGATCAATGCTTCTTGCCTCTTCAAGCTCTTTGGCTGCCTGTTTGGTGTCTCTTTTCCTCTGATAATATCCTGCAAGCGACAGATAAGCTTCTACTTTGCCGCTCTCTTTTGCCCTGCTGTAATAAGAAAGCGCCTCTTTGTCATTCTTGTCCGACTCCATAATCTTTGCCAGCATCAGCAGCGCAGTGACGTTGTTTTTGTCTATGTCGAGCACCTTATTGTATTTTTTTATTGCGCTTTTCTTTTCACCATTGTTCATATCCACAAGCGCGGAATTAAAATAAGGCAGGAGGAACTTCGGGTTAGAAGATATAGCCTTTTCAAAATTCTGCTTTGCATTTCCATCATCTTTTGCCTCGTGATATGCAATGCCGATAATGTTGTAAAGTATCGCGTCATTTGTATTCCCCTTTAAACCTTCCTTGAGCGTATTAACAGCATCCTGATACTTCTTGTTCTTGACATAATATTTGGCAAGCATGATCCTGCTGTTCAACAGGTCAGGCGCAATCCTAACTGCACTGATAAACTCCTTCTCGGCCTTTTGCGCATCACCAGACAATAAATTAAATGCGCCTTTCTTTATATAAGCATCAACAAGCCCCGGATTAAGCGCAATTGCCCTGTCAAATTCCTCTGTCGCTAAGTCCGCTTTATCCAGGGCCGCATAAGCGCTTCCGAGGATATTATGTGCAAAAGCGTTTTTCTCATCCATCTCCAAGACCTTCTTCGTCTCTCTTTCCGCATCCTCTGCCCTGCCTCTCTTCAGGTGAGTTACCGCAAGCATCAAACGGGGCTGAATCATGGTCTTTCTCATATCAATTACCTTTTGGAATTCGCTTGTCGCTTGTTCCAAATTCCCTTTTTCAGCATAAGAAAGACCCATATAGTAATATGCCCCGGGAATTGGGGCCTTCTTTACGGCTTGCTGCAGTGAAACCAATGCGTCGTCTATATTACGCTCGTTATAAAATATGAGCCCTTTTAAATAAGAGGTCTCAGGGCTTTCTTTAGTTAATTTTTCCATCTGCCCGGCTAACTCTTTAGCTTTTTCAATCTTATTGATCTGCAGGTAGGTTAATCCAAGCTCCAGTTTTGCATTAACATCCGCAGGATACATACCGACTAATTTCTGATATGTGTCTATCACATCATCAGTCTTGCCCTGTTTCTGCTTTATCCTTGCAAGGCTATAGAGCGCTCTTTTATTCTTGCTGTCGGAATTTAGGGCTTCTTTTAATAGAGATTCCGCGTGGTCAATCTTGTTGTCCGCAAAATAAACGTCCGCAAGAACCACCTTTGACGACACACTGTCAGGGGAAATCTTGAGCGCTTTAAATAGAAGCTCCTCAGCTTTTGCATAGTCTTTCTTTGCGGAATAAACGGCAGCAGCGACTTCATATGCCTCAGGGTTGTCCGAGACCTTGCTCAAGTACAGGTTTATCTCCTTAACAGCGTCCTCTGTCTTCGAGGAGTATGTGTAGACTCTTGCGAGGGCTATATGGGCTGTGTCGAAAGACGGGTTTAATCTCAGCACCTTCATCAGCTCACGCTCCGCTGCTTCATATTTACCCTGCCCTATATAAGCCAGTCCAAGTTGATACCTCGCCTCAAAATAATTCTGGTCCTTTTCAATTGCCTTTTTTAAGACTACTATGGCCCCGTTTGAGTTTCCGCCTTTAAGAAGCTTGACGCCTTTTTCATAATATTGCTGCTTGCTCAAATCCTTACTGCAACCTGCAAACAACGCCGCAACCAAAACCGTCAAAACTATTATCTTACGCAATTATGTTTCCCCCTGATATGTTCAAGTAACCGTTTATAATTCCGCAAACTATATATTTGAATCTTTCAAAATCGAGCGGCTTTACCAGGCAGATTGAGTTTTTGATGCGCTTCATTACTTCCAGCAAATCGCTGTTCAACTCATCTGACAGCACAATGGTAGGGATGTCCTTAATCAACTTAGATTTCAGAAAAGGCAGAGCATATGGATAGCTCGAAACAATTAACGAAATGCCGTTTGCAGAGACAAACTTCGCAGCTTCTTCCGAAGAGATGGCAAGTGTTGTTTGATATCCTTCATCATTCAATATGGCGGAGCATACTTTTGAGAAGCCGTTTTCATCTAAAATCAATATCTTTTTCGCGTTAGACATTTAATCCTGTTTTAGAGTTGAAACTTAAAAATGCATTGCTAAGATTGCAATTATAGTGCCACTGCATGCATTTCAATTTTTTTAAAATGAAACTGCGTTGTAACTGTTTAGATTATCTTATTTTATTTTCTAAGAAATGAGCTGAATTGATCTTCTGCGTGAGGATATTTTTATGACGTGAAAGCCAGACGATTGTATCCAAAAGAAACAATAATTGCCAGGTCAGCTTAAAAAGTCCTTAAAAATCATTAGGTCAAAAAATATTTCAAAACTGTATCCTTTGGATACAAAAATTGAGTGGATACACAAGCAGGATTTAATATTGAGCAGTTATTCTGACTTCAGATAAAAGTTATGAGAAGGGCTGCTCTGCCTTTGAAGATACGACCTTGCCGTCTGCCTGTTTCAGCTTGCTGTAAAGTGCCTTCCTGGTTATGCCGAGCGCCTTTGCGGCCTTTGATTTATTTCCGTTGAAGGCATTAACAGCTTTGATAACTGTCTCCATCTGAAGCTCTTTGAGAGGCTTTAATGCAGCTATATGCGCGCCGTCATGTCTTGCTTCTTTTCTGATCTCAGCCGAAATATCTCTTGTGCCTATTGTCTCTCTTTTGGTCAGCACAACAGCCCTCTCTATGGCATTTTCAAGCTCCCTCAGGTTTCCGGGCCAGCTATAATTAAGAAAGATTTTCATAACTTCAGGCGATACGGAAGTAACATGCTTGTTCTCGCGCTGAGCGAATTTGTCTATGAAATGCGTTACGAGAAGGGGAATATCGCTTTTCCTGTCACGTAAGGGCGGCAGCTTGATCTGCACCACATTTAAACGGTAATAAAGGTCGGCCCTGAACTTTTTAAGCTTCACCTCTTTTGCCAGATCACGGTTTGTCGAGGCAACCAGGCGTATGTCGATCTTTATCCTTTTGCTTCCGCCGATGCGCTCTATTTCCTTCTCCTGAATGGCCCGCAATATCTTCGCCTGTAACGAAAGCTCCAGTTCTCCGATTTCGTCAAGGAACAATGTGCCGGTGCTTGCCTCTTCAAATTTCCCAACCCTCTTTGAGACGGCCCCGGTAAAGGCCCCTTTCTCATAGCCGAAAAACTCCGCCTCAAGAAGTTCACGCGGCACGGCAGCGCAGTTGACCGCTATGAAAGGCCTGTAGTGCCTGTGACTGGTGTAATGTATCGCCCTTGCAAGCAGCTCCTTTCCCGTCCCTGTCTCGCCTAATATAAGCACATTGCTTGATGAGTCTTTAATATTCTCGACCATCCTGAACACATTATCCATGCCCGGGCTTTTGCCGATAATGCTTGAAAATCTGTACGTGGATTCAAGCTGGCTGCGGAGATTGGCGATCTCATTTTTGAGTCTTTTCTGTTCAACGGCCTTCGACAGTATTGCCTTAAGCTTGACGTAGTCAGGCGGTTTTATAAAATAGAAAAAAGCGCCCTCTGTCATCGCGGTCACAGCGGAATCAACCGACCCGAAGGCCGTTAAAAAAATCACCGGTACATCGGGATGGTTTGCTTTTAAATGGTTAAAAAGATATAACCCGTCCTTGCCCGGCATCTTGAGGTCTGTAACGACTGCGTCAATATTTTCAACGGAGGTGATCTCTATAGCTTTATCGACTCCGTCTGCCTGATAGACATTATATGAAGCCTCCCCGAGAATAGCGGACAGGACCCTCAGTGCGTTCGGTTCGTCGTCAACCAGGAGTATGTTTGCGTTATGTTTTTTTTCCACAGGTATCCCTATATTTTTTCACTTCTCTTTGCGCACCACAGCTTCAAGAGGATTTACCGGAAGAAATATTTTAAATATGGTCCCCTTCCCCCTGACGCTCTCCCACAGAAGCTTTCCGTTATGGGCTTTTATGATCTCACGCGAAAGGAAAATACCGAACCCCCTCTCATTTCTTTCAGGCTTATTTGAAAGCTCTCCAAGCTTATTAAGTTTTCTTCCCGGAATACCTTTGCCCGTATCGGAAATCTCTATTACGGCATAATCAATGTCTTTTTCCCATCCCGAAGAAGTCTTTATGTCAATTGAACCGCCTTTGGGCATCGCCTCAATAGCGTTATTTATAATATTAAACAAAGCCTGTTCTATCTGAAATGCGTCCGCGGACACAAGCGGCAGATCTGAGAGGTCGTGCGAGATTGCAATGTTCTGAATTTCAGAGCGGGGCTTGATCATAGCGATAATAGTTTTCAGAATATCGTTGGGGTTTATCGGGGCAAATCTCAATTCGCCTCTTGCGGCGCTGAGAAAATTTGAGACAAAATTATCAAGCCGGTTGATCTCATCGTTGATTATGGTGCTGAATTCAAGGAGGGTCTTTTCATGCCCGTATTTTTCACTCAGGTAAACAACCGCGCCCTTTATAGCATTTAACGGATTTCTTACGCCATGTGCAAGGGATGACGCCATTTTTCCTATCGCGATCATCTGCTCATCGGAATCCGACAGGTGCCTGCTCAGCGGGCATCTGCCCGAAATATTGTCAAGCACAACTGAAACTTCTTTGACCTTCCCGTTTCCATCTTTTACAGGACATAGCCGGACATCATATGAAATATTTGAGCCTATCAAGCAGATATGCCTGCTGGCCTTTATGTGTCTTTTCCTGCCGTCGCCAAAAACAAGCTCTATCTTGTCCTGCAATCGCGGGAATACATCGTTTACTTTTTCTCCAATGATGTTTTCAGCCTGTTTGCGGCCCAGTTTTTCAATATCGGAGTTCCATGACTTTATTGTAAAAGCACTATCGACGCTGAAATTGCATTTACCTCTCATAACCTGATCCGTTTTGTATGCTTGAATCCTTCGATAAAATTATAGCGTATCCTGCAATGTTCTCAAGCAAAAAATCCTATATGCCTTTTTTAAACTCTTCCAGTAACTCAGGATACTCTTCCGACATCCCCATCTCCAGCTTATTTATGTCTGCCAGATAAGGCGTCCTGATGCCGTGATAATCGACCGGGTCGCCGATTGCCTCAAACTTTAATCCGAACTTATTGAGCAGCAGCACGATTCCCTTTGTCATTATCGCGTACCAATAATTGATATGCCTTCGTTTGCTCTCCTGGTATATGGCTTTGTACAAACTGATAATAAGCTCATGCCTGACGCGTCTTTCGTTGTTTGATGAACCTGCGCGTTGGGCCGGTTGTCTTTTATGCCTGTCCTCAAATCTTCTGGAATAAGACTTATTATTGGGCGAGTATTGATAAGTCGGATATGTAAAACTGCCGATGCTCCTTCTTTCCTCATCCGGACCGTATATGAACTTGTCCTCGGCCCTTCTCCTGTAATCTCTGTGTATTACCAGCCTTGAAATTTCAGCAATCGCCTCCCTTGGAAGTTCATCTTTGTTGATGTCCAGTTCACAGTATCTTTCAATCGGGAAGCCTTCCGCTGAATCCATTATCAACCTTACCCCACCGACGATTTTTTGCGCCGGGTCTTTAGCGGCAAAATGTATGGCTTTATCATCATAGCTGTCTGTCAAGGTCCCGCTTGAATGGTCTTCCGGTTTTTCAAAACCCCATTCCAAGCAGTATACCTTATACCTCAGCCTGTAGATATCCGCTAATTCTTTTTCCGCTGAAACAATTTTAACTGCAAATGACATAAAAATTTTCCTCAAACAAGTTGGGATAAGACATCAGGCAAAATTTTAAAGCTTTCAATAAATTGTATCTTGATTTGCTTCGCCAACCCCCGGGATAATATCTTTCCAAGGATAACATATTATATGTGACAGTACAAAATTTGCACACCTTGACACAGTGCCAACTGTATTATATTTAATACGGACTGCTTTTCTTTGCACTTTAGTACAGCTAATATGCAATAATTTTTTTACGTTGAAAATCAAATGGTTCTTGTATAAAACTCATTACTTCGACAGTTAATTTGTTTAACATGGCACATGAATTGCTTTATTGAAAAAATAAAACTTTTTGAGGGGATAATGTCGCTTGACAAATTTTTATCCGATAGCGTTTAATAACTCAATAAAATTCGGGGGACATAATATGAAGGGCTTGCGGTTAATCCATTATCAATCTTACTAACATCTTTTAGCACAATACAGTAGCGCTGTCAGATTATTAAAGTTTTGGCAGATTCAATAAGGGGGGGCATGGAAATGAAAAACATATTTTATTAGCTCGGCATCAATCTAACACTACCATCAATTTTTAACATTTACTATTCTATGACTCAAAGAAAGGCAGGGACAAGCATGAAAAAACTTTTTACTCTTTTAGCTGTAACAATATTGGTTTCCGCATTTGCCATTCATGCAGATGCAGTTGTTGCAATCAATTTCGACGATGTTTCAAACCTTACCATGATTGATAATCAGTATTCAGCCTTTGGCGTGATATTTTCAACTTACGGAGCTGCGGGATACAGCGATGGGCACGCCTATGCAAGAAACAGCTCTTTAAGCGCATCAAACCCTAACGTTATTGGCGGGAATAGGTCCGGGTACACGTATTTAAATGACACCTATATTACAGGCCGGGCGGATTTTTCAGCCCCGGCAAACAATGTTGAAATATGGGCCAAACCTTTCAGCACCGATAACCTTCTTGCCTGGATGAAGGCTTACGATGCAAACGGCAATCTGCTTGACACCTTCAATATTAGCGGTTCGGTGCAAGGAGAAGCCTTTCTTCTAAGTATAACGCGTCCTGACTATGATATATCAAGAGTTGAATTCAGCGGGGCAAGCAAGAGAGTCACCTTTGATAATTTCTCGGTCAACGTTGCGCCGGAGCCGGTAAGCTCCATTCTTTTTATGACCGGGGGGGCAATTTTGGGTGTCAGGCGTTATTTCAAAAAGAAGAGGTCGGGAACCAGCGCTTGATAGAATAAAAGCAGCAGGGGCGTTTCATAATAAAGCCCCTGCTGTTATCAACTTAAATAAGTCTTCAGCGCCTCTTTCCAGTGTCTCAATTCTTTTATGCCCTCAAGTTTGAGCATGGTATTTCCAAGCACGGAAAAGGAAGGCCTTTTAGCGGGTCTTTTAAATTTATCGGAAGTAGTTGGATTGATCTTCTTGTTGATGCCTTTTATATTTGCTATCTCGACTGCGAATTCATGCCACGAACAATGTGATGAATTCGTTACATGGTATATGCCGTAACCCCGGCCGATAAGTTCCCTGAGTTTCATCGCAAGGTCATATGTGTAAGTAGGAGAGCCGAGTTGATCATTGACCACATCTATCTCGTCCCTTGCCGATAAAAGTTTTATTATCGTATCGACAAAATTCCTGCCGTTCCTGCCGAAAAGCCACGAGGTCCTTACAATATAAAATCTGTTTGTCAGCGATGTTACAAATTGTTCGCCTAAAAGTTTTGAGAGTCCGTACTTGTTAACCGGATTAGGCTTGTCCCATTCGTTATAAGGCTCCCCTTTTGTGCCGTCAAAGACATAATCCGAGCTGATGTAAATTACGGGGCATTTAATCTCTTCACACGCTATAGTTATGTTCCTGGCCCCGATGCCATTTACAAGATACGCCTTCTCAGGATCGAGTTCGCTTCCATCCACATCAGTGAAAGCCGCTGCATGGAACAAATAATCGGGTTTTGCATCACGAATCGCCGTAACGGATTTATCGAGACTGGTGATGTCCAATTCGATGCGCGTAAATGGGAGCAGTTCGACGTCTGTAAAAACATTCTTAATATCATAGCCCAGCATCCCGCTTGCGCCGGTGAAAGCGACCTTCACTTTTTCATCCTCTCACCGTATTGAGCGTCATAGTACTGCATGTATTCTTTTGAATTGATCCTCTGCCACCATTGCTTATTTGAAATATACCACTCAATTGTTTTTGATATCCCATCCTCAAAATTCATCTGAGGCTTCCAGCCTAACTGCCGCTCGATCTTTGAAGGATCAATCGCGTATCTCCTGTCATGTCCCTGTCTGTCTTTGACAAATGTTATCAGGCTTAAAAGTTCATCTTCATTTTGGTCCAGCCGCACAGCAAGTTTCTTGAGCAACAATTTAATAATTTCTATATTCGGCATTTCATTCCGTGAGCCTATGTTAAAAACTTCGCCATATCTGGCGCTGTAAAGCACTGCATCTACTGCCCTGCAATGGTCTGAAACATAAATCCAGTCCCTGACATTCATGCCGTCCCCGTAAACAGGTATAGGCTTTCTGTTAAGCGCGTTAATAATCACAAGCGGAATAAGTTTCTCAGGAAATTGATATGGCCCGTAATTATTTGAACACCTTGTTATCATCGCCCTGATTTTAAAGGTTTCAACATACGCCCTCACAAGCATGTCGGAAGAAGCCTTGCTTGCGGCATAAGGGCTGTTGGGCTGAAGGGGCGAGTCTTCATTGAAAAATCCTTTTTCCGTAGAACCGTAAACCTCGTCAGTCGAGACGTGCAGGAAGATGCAGTCCCTCTGCCTCGCTATCTCAAGAAGATTATGGGTCCCCATGATATTTGTCTGCAGGAAGGGAGAGGCATCAAGTATGCTTCTGTCGACATGGCTCTCTGCGGCAAAATTTACGACAGCATCAAATGTCAGGCTTTCAATAATCTTTCTGTCACAGATGTCCCCTTTGACAAAAAAATAGTTGGGAGAGGATTCCACGTCAGTCAGGTTTTCAAGATTGCCGGCATAGGTCAGGTTGTCAATATTGATTACCTGATAGTCTGGATGGGCAGACAAAACATGTCTGATATAATTTGATCCTATAAATCCCGCGCCGCCTGTGACGAGCAGTTTCATTCGTTCATCCTGAACGGGGATAAAGGATCTTCTTCATATCTTACTTCATCCACCGGTTCTTTCTTCCCCCATCCTTTATAAAGTCTGTCAGGAAGATTTATTACAATGCCTTCACCGTCTCCGGTGTTCCTATAAGCGTGTACTATTCCAGGCGGGACAATTACAACTGTGGGAACATCTGTATCTATCGTCTTGCTTTCCCGATAAGTGGCGGATGTTTTTCTGTTGTCCCACAAATATACCCTGAACCTGCCGATGAAGCAAAAGACATCTGTCTGTTCTTTATGCTCATGGGGCCCTCTGACAAGTCCGGGATTTGTCATCGATAAATATGACATCACCGGCTTGATCTCGGACTCATCTTCCCTGATTATCTCACCAAGCCAGCCGCGGTTATCTTTAAAAAGTGACAGTTCCTTAATTAGAAGACCTTCCACCTTATACCTCAACTACCGAATCATCGCCCAACATCAGTCTCAACGCTTTATAAGTTGCCCTGTTCTCAACGATTTTCACCCTGCGGCCGATAAGGCTTTCTTCCAGTCTTTCTATATTTCTCAGCTCGCTTTCATTCATTATTACTGAATGTTCGACCGAAGACTTAATAATACGCACATTGTTCCCTATGCTTGTATGAGGGCCGATGAAAGAGCTTTCAATCACGGTATCTTCGCCTATCACAACAGGACCTCTTATCGTGCTGTCTTTAATTATTGAACCCTTGCCGATTGCAACCCTGCCGAGGAGCCTGCTTGTGTTATCTACGGTGCCGTTAATTTTACCCTTCAGCCATTCATCCAGGACGGTCGCGTTTGCCGTAAGCATGTCGTCTTTCTTCCCGGTATCCAGCCACCACATATCAAGCACGAAACTCTCGACATTGCAACCCATATTAATCAACTCCTGAATGGCGTCCGTTATTTCAAGCTCTCCCCTTTTTGAAGGTTTAATTATTTCAATAGCATCGTGTATCCTCGGAGAGAAAATATATATGCCCACAAGTGCGAAATTTGACGGAGGTGTTTCCGGCTTTTCTATTAAGCGCAGGACCTTCCCTTCTTTTGAAATATCTGCAACACCAAACTGGCTGGGGTTGTCCACTTCTTTAAGCAGAATAAGCGCTTCAGGCTTATTCTTATTAAATTCATTAACGAACTTATCTATCCCGCTGCCTATAAGGTTGTCACCAAGATACATTACAAAAGATGACCCGGCAAGAAAAGCTCTCGCCGTTTTAATAGCGTGAGCGAGTCCGCCAGGCACATCCTGAGTTATATATTGTATGCTTACATCCCAGCGGCTTCCGTCACCTACCGTGTCTTTTATCTCTTGTCCTGTCTCAGGTGAAATAATAATCCCGATGTCTTTTATCCCTACCAGGGCTATGTTTTCTATGCAGTAAAAAAGGATTGGTTTATTAGCTACAGGCACAAGCTGTTTAGCGCCTGAATAAGTCAGCGGTCTTAATCTTGTGCCCCTCCCTCCACTCAGAATAATTGCTTTCATGGGTTTATATATTAACTAAAATGTGCTATAACTTCAAATTAGATGCTAACAATTTTATCGAGTGCTAACATTCAATGACTGTACGAAATAACCGTTTTAAAATGTAAAGCTGTCCGACACAATTTATTTAAATACTATCGCAATGTAAGGAAATCCGACTTTTAATAAACAATTTTAGAATTCGTTTTTTGATTTTTCAAGAAGTTACAAAGTGGAAAGAAACTTGCAACCAGTATACTTAGATTGGACTATTCATTCTTTAATAACTTATAACTATCAATAAAGATGAATACATGGCGGAAAAAAATAATCACGAATCAAGGCTTGCGATCATAAATGAAATTATCGGCGTAGTGACCTCAACCGAAAATGTAGATTCCATCACAAATCTCATACTTGACCTTGCCCTCAGCTATACGAAAGCCCTTAATGGTTCTATTTTATTGTCAAACGGAAACGGCACGTTAGTCGTTAAGGCCTCTAAGGGCATAAACCATGAGGTCATCCCTACTATAAAAATAAAATTGGGTGAAGATATCTGTGGCAGGGTTGCAAAAGAAAAACTTCCCGTATTGGTGAAAGACTTAAAAACCGATGAGAGGTTCAGAAAAAAAAGCGACGGCAAATATAAAACAGGGTCATTCATTTCATGCCCTATTATAATTCATGACAAGCCGTTTGGTGTTATTAATATAACCGATAAAACAGACGGCACCCCTTTTACGGAAGATGAATTTTATTTAATCAATATCCTTGCTTCTCAAACAGCCGTCTCGCTGCAATATGCCGGCCTGATGAATGAACTGCGGTTAAAGACCTCAGAGGTGGATGAAAGAAACAAGGTGCTTATTGATTCCGACAGGTTAAAGAGCGAATTTGTTGCGACAATGTCTCACGAATTCAGGACCCCGCTGAATTCGATCACAGGTGCTGTATATTACCTCAAAGAAAAAAGGGCACAGGAAGCAGAGCGAAACGAATTCATCAATATAATATCCGACGAGACAAACAGGCTGATAAACCTCCTTACCGGGCTTCTCAACTTTTCCGTACTCGAAAAAGAAAGGCCCTTCCTTAACCAAAAGGTTTTGAGTTTCAAAGTTATTATTGAAGAGGTGATTACATCAAAGATCGTTAAAGACATCCTGGCGCAAAATAACATCTCAATCAAAGCATCGTGTCCTGATTCCCTCCCCGATATCATCGGAGATAAGATACGCCTGATCCAGTCACTTATACATCTTATTGACGGCATTACAAGGTATACGGCAGCGGGAGACACAATTGATCTGAAGGTAACAGGCAAAGACTCTACTGTAGATGTAGAATTATTTATTAAGGGGAGGAAAATCCCTGATACTGAGCTGCCGTTTCTTTTTGATGAACGTTCCATCTGGACAGAGGTTTATGAAATTAAAAATAAACTTAAGTTTTATCTTTCCCAAAAAACCATAGGGCTTCATAAGGGCGCCCTGTCAGTAATTAATGCACCTGCTGGAATTACCGTACACATCACTTTTCCAAGAAGCGTGCAGGAATACAGCTCCGCTGAGATTAACGAACTGGCGAAGCTGTTCCTGTCGTTTACTGCTGAAACAATGAACCTTAACAAATGTTCTCTTATGCTTTACGACGAAATGACCGGAGAGCTGATGATCAGGAGCACTATCGGCTTTGACGAGGACATTATAAGGGAAACCAGGACCAGGCCGGAAGATAATATCGCAGGGCGGGTTGCCGCTGAAAATAAACCTTTACTGATTGAAGACATTGAAACTCTTCCAAAGCCCGGGGGGGGAAGCGCGGCGCAATATAATACAAAATCTCTCCTCTGTCTTCCTGTCACAATTGACGGCAAGGTAATCGGAGTTTTAAATCTCAATAATAAAGTAAGCGGCAAACCCTTTAACAAAAAAGACCTTTACTTCGCATCCACTTTAACAGACCGTTTTGCGCAAATTATTAAAAAATTAAAGAGCGGCAAAATCAGTGATGCGGGGTTTAAACGAATAACCGGAAGTATGGAGAACCTCCATAACGCAGCGAAACAATACGGGAAGAAAACCGGGGAAACAGCGGACCTCATTTTAAAATTAATGCAGAACATGAAATGCAGCGAGGATGAAATAAGATTGGCGATCTATGTTTCATCGCTATATGATCTGGGACTGACGCAATTGGATGAAACTATCCTCAGGAAACCTGGAGGGCTTTCTCATTTTGAACAGCGGCTCATAAAGACCCATCCATTCCCTGTAGTCGGATTGCTTGAGCCTATTGAGACAGACAAAACAGTCAAAGAGGGCATCCTTCATCACCACGAAAGATATGACGGCTCCGGCTATCCTGACGGATTGAAGGGCGACGTCATCCCTTTCATGGCAAGGGTGCTTGCCGTGGTGGACTCATACACTGCGATGACATCAGACAGGCCTTACAGAAAAGCCTTCAATAAAAAAGACGCCCTGGAGCAAATCAAGTCAGGGGCCGGCACACAGTTTGACCCTCAGGTCGTATATTCATTCACCCGGATAGTACACACAACATAAATTACCCTCAGTAATGGTCCATTTTCATACCTGTAATCCCAAAAGCAGTCAATATTTTGTATACTATGATAAATTTAAAACGCTCTTATATTCAGGCAGGTAATTTTTATTTTCAAAATGAATCTTGATCTCTATTTAAAAGAAAAGAAACGGCTCGTAGATAATTTTCTCAAAAAATATATTGCTTCCAAAAAAAAGCAGAAGGATTGTCCGGAACAACTCAGCGAGGCAATGGACTACTCTTTGCTGGCGGGCGGAAAAAGGATAAGGCCCGTCTTGGCAATATCAAGTTATGCGGCAGTTGGAGGGAGATCAAATAATATTCTGCCGGTAGCATCTTCCATCGAATTAATCCATACATATTCATTAATACATGACGACCTGCCTGCCATGGACAATGATGATTTCAGAAGAAATAAACCTACGGCGCACAAAACCTTCGGCGAAGCTACCGCCATACTTGCAGGCGATGCGCTGCTTACAGACGCCTTTAACATTATTTCCAATACTGACGCGGACCCGGAGAAACTTATAAGAGTAATCCGGGAACTCTCATACGCCAGCGGCCCGGAAGGCATGGTGGGAGGGCAGACCGTAGACATCCTTCTTGAAGGCAAAAAGGTGAAAAAGGACGACATCGTATATATTCATACACATAAGACAGGGGCGCTCATCAGGGGTTCTGTCCGCATCGGCGCTATAATGGCCGGGTCCTCTCCGGAAAAACTCGCGGCCCTGACGGAATACGGGGAAAAGACAGGGCTTGCATTTCAGGTTGTGGATGATATCCTTGATATTACAGGCACGAAAGAAGAGCTGGGCAAGACAGCCGGTGCTGATAAGGCAAAAGGCAAGAATACATATCCATCAGCCTTCGGAATAAAAAAATCACGGGCGATCGCAGAACGGCTTGTAAATGACTCCGTTAAGGCGTTAAAATGCTTTGACAGCAAGGCAGACCCATTGAGGGAGATCGCAGGATATATTTTATCAAGAAGGAATTAATGCATGTTAATAGAAAAAATAAAATCTCCGGAAGACGTCAAAAAACTCTCAGCAGCCGAATTAACTGAGCTTGCGGACGAGCTGCGAGAAATAATCATCGGGACGGTGGCGACCAACGGCGGACATCTCGCGTCAAACCTCGGCGCAATTGATCTCACCATAGCCCTTCATTATGTTTTTAATTCTCCGTCAGACAAGATAATCTGGGATGTCGGGCACCAGTCTTACGCGCACAAACTGCTGACCGGCAGATATAACTCTTTCTCAAGCATCAGGCAATACGGCGGCATTTCCGGATTTCCCAGGAGAACGGAAAGCCCGCATGACGCCTTTGGCACGGGCCACAGCTCAACTTCAATATCCGCAGCGCTCGGCATAGCCGTGGCAAGAGACCAGAAAAAGGAAAAGTTCAAGGTTGCGGCAGTTATCGGCGACGGCGCAATGACCGCGGGCCTCGCTTTTGAAGGGCTGAACCACGCGGGACATTTAAAGAAAGACCTTATCGTCATTCTGAATGACAACGAGATGTCCATCTCTCCCAATGTAGGCGCACTTTCCGCTTATCTCCGCAGGATAATGATGGGGGACTTATATACGAAATTCAAGAAGGAAACCAAACAGTTTTTAGAGCGCATCCCGACGTTCGGGGAGCCTGTATTAAAAATAGCGCAAAAGGCGGAAGACACGGTCAAAGGGTTCTTTGTTCCCGGCCTTCTCTTTGAAGAATTGGGGTTTGAATACGTCGGCCCCGTTGACGGCCATAAGATAGATTCACTTATTGAGACCCTGGAAAGATTCAGAGATTTTCCGGGGCCTGTCCTGATACACGCGATCACGAAAAAAGGGAAAGGCTATGAGCCCGCGGAGAAGAATCCCGGAATTTTTCACGGAGTCGGCCCGTTTGATATAGAAACAGGCGAGCTGCGTTCTTCAGGCAAAAAATCATACAGCGATATCTTCGGTGATTGTCTCGTAAGGCTCGCAAAAGATGACAGCCGCATTGTAGCGATAACCGCCGCGATGACGGAAGGCACGGGACTTTCGGAATTTGTGAATAATTTTCCGAAGAGATTTTATGACGTGGGCATTGCCGAGCCTCATGCCGCAACCTTTGCCGCTGGACTTGCAACCCAGGGGCTAAAGCCTGTCGTGGCAATTTATTCGACCTTCCTGCAAAGGGCTTATGATGAAATTATCCATGATGTGTGCCTGCAAAACCTGCCTGTGGTTTTTGCGATTGACAGAAGCGGCATAGTTGGAGACGACGGCCCTACACACAACGGCTCGTTTGATATATCATTCCTGAGGCATATTCCCAATCTGATCGTCATGGCCCCGAAAGACGGTCATGAACTGCAATGCATGTTAAAGACCGCGTTGTCCCTCGACGGCCCCAGCGCAATAAGATATCCGAGGGGAGCGGCAATCGAAGATCAGGGGCATGATGATTTAAAGACTATTCCAATAGGCAAAGCAGAAGTTTTGACAGATGGGGACGATATCCTGATCATAGCCATAGGCAGCACAGTAACTCCAGCCGAGGCCTCCGCGCAGCTTCTTGCAGAGGCCGGTGTCCACGCGTGTGTGGTCAATGCAAGATTCGTAAAGCCTCTGGATACTGATTTAATTTTCCGCCTTGCAAAAAATATCAAACATGTCCTTACAGTCGAGGAGAACGCGGTCGCCGGCGGCTTCGGAAGCGCTGTGCTGGAAGAGCTTTCCCTGTCCGACATTGAGGGACTGAAAATTAAACTGTTAGGCCTCCCCGATGCTTTTATCGAACACGGCTCGCAGGGTTTGTTAAGAAAAAAACTCGGACTCGATGCGGAAGGCATCGCAAGAGAAGCCCTTGCGCTGATCGGCGACAAGAGAAAAATTTCAAAACAGGGTTAACTTCAAAATCCTGTCCATTCTATTTTTCCAATGAAAAAAATCCGGCTCGACCAATTGCTGTTTGACAAAGGCCTTGTTGAAAGCAGGGAGAAGGCAAAGGCGCTTATCCTTGAAGGCAATGTCCGTGTAAACGGCCTTGTCGTTGATAAGGCAGGCGCGCTGATAAACCCTGACGATGCATTGGCGTTAGAAAATAAAATACCCTACGTAAGCCGCGGCGGGTTAAAGCTCAAACACGCGATAGACACTTTCGGCATAGATGTGAAAGACAAAACAGCAATGGACGCCGGCGCATCAACAGGGGGATTCACTGACTGCCTGCTCCAGCATGGCGCAAAAAAAGTTTACGCAATAGATGTCGGGTACGGACAATTGGACTGGCGGCTGAGAAACGATCCGCGCGTTATTTTGCTTGAGAAAACAAATATCAGATATCTCGAAGAGATAGTCAGAAGCCAGAAGTCAGAAGTCAGAAGTCAGCGCATGGAAGAACTTATGGAAAACAGAATCGATATCGCGACCATTGATGTCTCTTTCATTTCTCTTCTGAAAGTCATACCGCCAGTTATGAAGTTTCTAAAACCATCCGGCGAAATAATCGCCCTGATAAAGCCGCAGTTCGAGGTAGGCAGAAAAGACGTCGGCAAAGGGGTTGTGAAGGATGAAGGCAAACGGCTTGAGGTTGTAGAAAACATAAAGAGCGAATCAGAAAAAATGGGGCTTGATGTAAAAGGAGTAACCGCTTCCCCGATCAAGGGGCCAAAAGGAAATGTGGAGTATCTTATATATCTGAAGAAAAAAACATAACAGGCAGCGCACAATTACCAGCCGCGAAAAAGCCATCTCTTCCAGTCCCAGAAGTGTATGACCCTTTGCGTAAAATCAACATCTGCGACCCTTGTTGCGAGGTCCCGCAGTTCGGCCCTGTTTTCCTCTATTTTCAGGTCCTGAACTTTTTCGAGGCCGCCGTCGGCAATGAAATGCCTTATCTTCTCAAGCTCCCCGCCGTCAAGCCACACCCCGTGTTTCCTGCACTCGTCAATTATCACGCCTGATATCTGGCCGAAGTTCTTCCTGTTCATCAATTTCCCGCACCTGACGCACGGCACATATTCAACCGTATCTATTGCGGGGCCTTTTTGATATTCATCTTTGAAGTTCTCGTTACGGTAGACATCAGACTCTCTGGTTGAGCGGTGAAATTCTACCTTATCAAGCCACAGCCCCCCGCATTGCGTACAGAGGTCATATTCCTCGCCGTCTTTTCCAATCAGCTTTAGATCGACTTTGCAGCGCGGGCACACCGGAGGAGCAGGCCTGATATCTTCACCGTTCTGCCCGCCGCAAAGAGGGCAGGTTGTGTATTTCACGTTTATATTTTTCCCGCAGTGGGCGCAGCACTTTGTCTTATTTTCTGTCATCGGCATTCACCTGTATTTAATTCGAATTTTGTTTGAAATTTCTTGAGTCCGGGAAAAGAGAACAGGACGAGGTTTTTTGAAGGTTAAAAACAACTGGATTCCGGCTTAAAGACTGCCAGAATGACAGACAAACAGCGCGTCTAATCAGGCACTACTTATAAAGAATCAAACCATATTTTCGCTCATGGCCTGGCGAATTGCGAACATCAGCAGCTCATGATAGTTCCTGAAATTCATTTTCCGTTTGATATGGTCAATGTATGTCTCTATGGTTTTAACGCTGAGATTTAATTTTGCCGAGATCTGCTGTGTCTTCATTCCGAAGCCGATCAACTGAAACACCTCAAGCTCGCGGTTGCTGAGACACGCAACAGGAGAACTTTGGACCTCAAACTGGTTGGGAGCCAACTTGTTTATAATATTTTTCTGTATTTTTTCACTTACGTATATTTCTCCATTCAGGATGGCCCTTATTGCCGATATAACTTTTTCAGGGGCCTCGGTCTTCATAATATATCCATTGGCGCCTGCCCTGAGACAGCGCTCTGCATATGCGGATTCATCATGCATGGAAAAGACCAGAATCAAGATTAACGGATGAAGATTTCGTAAATCCTCCATAAGCCGGAGCCCGCTGCCCTGTCCAAGAGAAATATCAAGGACCGCGATATCAGGCTGGAGCTCTTCAATTCCCTGTATCGCACCTTTATAGTCACAGGCTTCGCCGCAAACAATAAATCCCGTCTCTTTATCAATAAACTGCGCAAGCCCCTGGCGCAGTAAGGGATGGTCGTCAACTATAAATATTTTATGCTTTGATCCCTGTTTCACTTATACCCTGTAAATTCTATAAATTTCTTTTCTGACAGGACAATTGCAAGTACTGGAATAACCAAAAGACATCGAGTAATTACAAAGACTGCTGTTGGATGGCTTTATAAAAATAATCTTGTTATTAATGCCTTCCTCGATTTCGCAAAGGCATTCTTTTTCACCCTGCAGACAGGAAAAATTCATCTGGCATTTATCTGCCTTAGTTAACGTGTCTGCGCTGACTTTAAATTCCGCTCTGTTTCGGCTGCTATGTGTCCCTGTATTCTCTTCCATAATTGCCCCCCTTTGCAGTAGCCCGGCATGTACTCTTAACAAACATGCAATGGCATACTGACAAGCTATATGATATTAGCGGAACAGCCCGATAAAATCACCTGTCCGAAAGGACAGGTATGGTTTTGGCGTGGTTAGGAAAGTGGATGAGGGCTACCGGGGGGCGATTATGCCTTTTTCGATTGCGATCGCTACTGCCTGAGCCCTGTTTACAGCGTTGAGTTTTTGCATGATGTTATTGATGTGGAATTTCACAGTCCGTGCGCTTATATTGAGGATCAGAGAGATGTCGTCTGAATTCTTTCCCTCTATCAGCCAGTTAAGCACTTCCTGCTCCCGCACTGAAATACCGTGGGCATTACTGCTGCTCTGGCGGATAAGGACAGCTTCTTTGATAATTGTTGTTATCTCATTATTCCTGATGGGCTTGGTAATATAATCAAGCGCGCCCAGTTTTATCGCCTGCACAGCGTCCTTTATTTCCCCGTATCCGGTCAGCATGATCACTACTGCGTTCTTGTTTGCCTTCTTGATCTCCTTCAGCACTTCCATCCCGTCAATCCCCGGAAGCCTGATGTCTAACAAAATTATCCCCGGCGAATGTGCGCTGAATTCTTTCAGGGCCTGGATGCCGTCACTCGCGGCAATGGCTTCACATCCCTGAAAGGCTACAATATCCGAAAGGAGCATTCGCATCTCCCGGTCATCGTCAATGATCAGTATTTTTTCCATATCCTGACATACACCTGCTTATTTAGGAAGCTAATAGCTTATTATTAAGAAACTGCGGGATTAAATCAACCCGAAATAATTCCACTCTTTGAAAAAGAGGGGTCAGGGGAGATTTTCTAAGTCAATGATTCAATACCTTATATTTTATGTCCTGTTTGATGAGTGTCTCAAGGACAGTGTCAAGGTGAGGTTTCTTGCAATCAACCTTGCTGATATTCCCGTCTCTCACGTAAGTCATGTAGCGGCAGCCTCCGAAACACAGCGGCAAATACTCACATTCAGGACATTCTCCGGTCTTCCACATTAGGGGACTATGAGAATCGGCGTAATCTGCCACACCGAGTAGAAGAGTGCCTGTTTCAAAACCCTTCCTCCCGATAAATGAAGGGCACTTGTAGATGCCGCCGTCGTAATTGACCACAAAATAATCAGTAACATCCACCTGACATGGCGACGGGGAAATAGTTGCCGTTTTATAGCCCCTTTTCAAGATTTCCTCTCTCAACGACACCACCGCTTGAGCAACCCACGGCTCATTGACGGACATAAACCCGTCTGCATAATCAACGGGAGCTTTTATGTCTTTGGGATTTTCCATCACCGGATTAAAATTCACTTCATGTATCTTCTCCGGGGTGAGCCCTTTTTCGTCAAAATAGACAAACAGGAGGGGGAACTTGTTGAAGTTTGTTTTTTGGTAATTGCCTCCGATGCCGATCTTCACAATATCGCAGGTCTCTCGGATATTGTTCACAATAGTGTCAAAACTTCCCGCCCCTGTCTTAAACGGACGGGTTGTGTTGTGTATTTCAGGAGTCCCATCAAGGGTTACCTTAATACCTCTCAGACCGAGCCCGGCGAGCTCTTCCGCGATCCGCCTTTTAAAAAGAGAGCCGTTTGTAACGAGAGTGAAAGTATATTTTGCCTCATTGCTTTCTGCAAAAGACTTCATCTCCCCGGAGATGGATTTAATGAGACCCGTGCTCAACAGCGGCTCCCCGCCGTAGAAGTCTATGTTGATAGTTTTCTTGCCGGGAGTAAATTTATTTTTGATGAAATCTGTCAGAAGCCCTGCCGTCTCATCAGTCATGTAGAACTTGCCTTTCATGCCACCTTCGTAGCAATACACGCAGTTGAAGTTGCAGTCGAGGTTGATTATGGCAGAAACATTCAATGTCCGGTTCTTCGCGTTGATCTCATCTAACATCCCCAGCGCTTCCCGCTTTTCAGCTTCAACGTCAGGGACGATCATACCGAGCTTTAACAGGACTGCTTCGTTTGCAGGAGAGAGGCTGCCATTTATTATGGAATTGAATGTCTCTTCTTTTAAGAGAACCTTTGATGATCTCTTTGTGGAGTAAAGGAGCAGATAGCCGGGCTTCCCCTCAAAGGGGTAGACTCTTGTATAGTGAGAGAGTTTCATTTGATTTGATAAAAAAAGGGGAGGCTTATCTTCCCCTTCAAAACCTTACTTATCTTACTGCTGATTGTGGAGAAGCCTTGCAGCACGCCATATCGGTTGCCAACTCATCAACACTTACGCCCTCTTCCAGCACAATGATTTCTTCTTTTTTCATATTCCCTCCTGTAAAAAGATTTATCCTGCAAACAGGATTCCTTATTCTACACAAAAAATGCTCTACGTCAATTAAAATTTTATCCTAACTCCTGCCTCCGTCCACCTGCGAGGGTTCTTCCTGTCACCAAAGTCATATTGTGAACCGTTAAAGAGATTATGTGCGGTCAGGAAAACATCAGCGTTAATTTTTTCTTTGGAATAAATCCCCTTCCGGAGATTCAGGTCCCAGATAAAATCGTCATATCTTGCCATAGAGGACGACTCAGTGTCCCACCATATGTAATGCCCGTCAAGCCGCGCTGAGAAGGATTTTCTGTCGTCATATAGCAGGGCAAGGTTGTAAGCATAGTTATATATCGAGTCATCTCCAGTTGTATCTGTTTCAAAGTCAAGTGTTTTGTGTACATATCCAACCCCGGCCTTTACAGTTATGTTATAAAATGAGACCGTTTCCATATCCAGTTCTACTCCATCTCGCTTTATCTCTCCGAGGTTAAAGAACTTATCATTAAACGCTGGAGGTCCCCCAGCGAACGGAATAAAATCTATGGCCTCTTTCATTTCGTGGTGAAAGTAGGTAAGCCGAGAGGTAAGAACATCCATTGCCCGTGTTTCAACACCTGCCTGATAAGACCAGATTTTCTCCGGTTTCAGGTCCGGGTTAGGATCAAGGAATAATCCCCCGCCTGACATCGACGCCAGCAACGGCGTCGAGAACCCCTTGGCAACAGATGCTCGTATAATGGTGTGACTGCCGATCTTGTATGTCGCTCCGATGCTCGGGCTGGTAAAGTCGCCGCTGACGTTGTTTTTGTCATACCTTATACCTGGCGTGATCGAGAAATTGCCGATGGATATTGTGTCGTTAAAAAACACCGCCCACTTGCTCATGCCGGGATGCGTTACAGAATGTGCAGGCGCGCCAAAGGACTGCACAAGGTCTCCTGAGTCAATTGTATGGTCCAGCTTTCCGTGGCTGACATCATAACCGGCAACCGCGGTATGTGCCTCGTTCCTATAGATGAGCTTGGCGCTTCCCCCCGCAGATTCCTCGTCATATATCTCATGAACAAACATCTCGCCTGTGCTAAGGATATCGCTATTCGAAATGCCCTTTTGCTTGAATGTGTAATAAGACGCCTCAAAACTAAGGTTGTCCGTAATCCCGGCTGACAACGTCGCTGTTGTGAAAAAGGCGCGTTCAATAGTCCCTGTCGCCAGGTCCGAGCTCGGCAGGTCTCCCGTATCTGCATGGGGATCGCCGTAACCTGCAGTAAGCAAAAGTTTTATGTCAGAAGAAAAAGGAATATCGAGTTTCCCGTAAATGTTGTCATTTTCAAAGGATCTGTTGTCCCTCAATCCATCAGAGTCCTGCCTCCCCGCATATATATAATACCCGGCAATGCCTGCCTTGCCGGCTGCCTCGGCACTGTAATCATGCGTGTCCCTCTCGCCAATTGAACCGCTGACAGAGCCTGAAGGGACAACAGAGTCTCCTGCATCCTTTGTAACAATGTTAATCACTCCGCCTAAAGACGATCCCCATGCTGATGAAGCCGGGCCTTTGATGATTTCCATGCGCTTTATTATCTTCACGGGGATTGGCTGAGTTACTATTCCTCCTGCCAGAGCATTCCAGGGCATGCCGTCAAGCAATACGAGTATGTGTCTATGTTCTGAGCCTTGAATATATATAAACCCCCCTCCCCCGAAATCATGTCCGCCAAGGCCAAAATTAACGAACACGCCCGTTACCCTTTCCAATACCTCAAGCACGGTATGCGCGTTCATCGACTCTATCTCCGCCGCCGTTACAATACTGATATTCTCCGCCACCTTCGACAACGGCTTCGGCGCCCTCGTCGGCGCGGTGACAAGCTGGTCCTCTTTGAAGTACATCCGCAAGGTCTGCATTTCCTCCTCAGTCTGTGCAAAGACAAAAGCAGGCAGCCATATGATCGATAAAATCAACAGTGAAAATAAAAAAGACCGGTAACATGTGCTGGAGCTGTGACGTGCTTCTTCATTCGTTGTGTTCACCCTTAGACCCCTTCCTTCTCCCACCTGTCCTTTAGGACAGTATCTTTTTCCAGGTTTGATGTTTCATTATTTACTTGATGAAGCTTGAGTACGGAGATTATTATTATCAATTTTGGGGCTCTTTGTCTATAATAATTTTGAAGGGGCATGAATAATTTCATGAGACACAAAATCCATATGCTGCTCAGGCTCGCAGCGCGGTCTTGCAACTTCAGCACAATTCCGCTGTTCGCTCTGATATATTTCCTGTTGCTTTCCTCCGCCGTGTCAGCGTCAAACATCATTGCCATCCAGAGCTTCAATATCCCGCCTTATAACGACGCTGTGAAGGGCTTTGAGAACGCCTGCGTTTGCGAGGTAGAAAGGTTTATACTTTCTGAGATGAAAGACCGGGACATCATAAAGGAACTGCGCGAGGCGCGGCCTGACATAATCCTTGCGGCAGGTTCCGACGCGCTGAATAAGATCAAGGACATTAAAAATATACCAATCGTCTACGTGATGGTGCTGGCCCCACAGCCCGCGATCTCCGGCAGGGAAAATATTACCGGGATAAATATGTATGTAGCGCCGGAGAAACAATTGTCCGTTTTGCAGAAGGCGCTGCCGGACGCAAAGAACATCGGCGTCTTGTACGACCCCGACAGGACCGGCGATTTTGTAAACAAGGCCCGTATGGCCGCCTCTGAAAAGGGTATCGAGCTCATTACTGTTGAAGTCCATAATTCAAAAGATGTCCCCGGTGCATTAAGAAATATGCCTGGCAAAATAGACGTCTTCTGGATGCTGCCTGATATGACAGTTATCGCCCCTGATACGGTTGAGTTCCTGTTCCTCTTTAATCTTGAAAACCGGGTGCCGGTAATTACATTCTCAGATAAATACCTGGAGATAGGCGCGTTGATATCTCTCGAAGTTGACGCGTATGACATCGGGAAGCAGGCGTGGGACATAACAAAAAAGATTTTATCCGGGGCGGGACCCGCAGGTATTAAAAAGGCCGGCGCAAGAGAAACGCGCATAACAATAAATCAGAAGATAGCTAATAAACTTGGGGTCACGATCGGCCGTGAAGTCCTTGATAAGGCAAAAGTGATCAACGGGAAACAATAATATGAAAATTCCAGACTATCTAAGGCGCAATCAGGAAAGCCTCGGGGCGAAAATACTTTACCTGTTCGCGGGTTTGATCGTAATTATATATTTTTTATTTGCCGCGTTTTTTATTTATCACGAGAGCAAATCCGAAAAGCTGCACCTTATATCCAGCGGCAGGCAGCTCTCAAGCCTGCTCGCGCATAATGCGAAACTCGGTGTGTTTACTGAAAACGCGGACCTGCTTAAAGACCCTGTAGGGGGGATTTTACAGAACCGGGAAGTCATGCTGGTACAGGTGTTTACCGCGGACGGAAAAGTTCTGAAGACACAAAAGAGCCCGTACAGAGAGACACGTGAAAAAAACGTCAAAGGCGTATTCAGTATGCAGGAGAGAGCCATTGACACGCTCAGTAAATCCCGGTCGATATCTTATTCCATAGACGAGAATAAGATCGAGTTCTGGGCGCCGGTGATCTCAAACCCTTCCTTCAATGAAGAAGATCTGTTTTTTGATGGAGGTCCTTCCAGCAGTGAAATGAAGGTAACAGGGTTCATCAGGATACTGCTTACTACCGAATTCATGAAAAAAAATCTCAGGGGCATATTCTTAAAGAGCATCCTGATACCAGTACTTCTTCTGATACCAGCTCTGATCGTTACCTATTTGTTAGTCAGGGGCGTTACAAAACCTCTGCGCCGCCTGACCGTGGAGGCAAAGGCATTGGGGGCGGGACATCCGGTCGACAAAGTATTCGTAGAAAGACGCGACGAAGTGGGCAAACTGGCGGAGGCTTTCAACAATATGGCAGACTCCCTGAGAAAAAGGGACTCCGAAAAACAGCAGCTTGAAGACCAGTTGAGGCAGGCGCAAAAAATGGAGGCCATCGGGACCCTTGCGGGAGGTATCGCCCACGACTTCAACAATATCCTCGGGGCGATGATCGGTTACATCGAGCTTCTCCAGCAAAGAGGAGAAGATGCGGACTTTGTCAGGCGCGGCCTTGAGCAGCTTATGTCTTCCGCGGAAAAAGGGGAGACCCTTGTAAAAAGCCTGCTGGCATACAGTAAAAAGCAGGCCATCTACCCCGAGCGCGTAAATCTCAACGTCATTGCCGGCAGCATTGAGGGAATATTGACAAGACTCCTTCATGAAAAAATAGATTTAAAAATCGATCTTGCGGAAGAAGACCTGAATATATTGGCTGACCCGGTACAAATTGAACGGGTACTGATGAACCTCGCGGCAAACGCGAGGGACGCTATGCAAGGCGGAGGGATACTGGCTGTGCGGACGAGAAGGGTCCGGTGTTCAGAGTTCAGAGCATGGGGCAGAGAGAAATTTACAGCGGAGCTTCAGGCCAAATGCTCCGGATCAAATACTGATTTCGCAGAGATCAGTGTCACCGATACAGGGGCCGGCATGGACAAGCAGACGAAGGAGAGGATATTCGACCCGTTCTTTACGACAAAGAAGGCGGGGGCCGGAACAGGGCTCGGGCTTTCCATAGTTTACGGCATTGTCCGCCAGCACAACGGTTACATATACGTGGATAGTGAACCGGGCAAAGGAACAGCATTCAGAATTTATCTGCCTCTCTGCGCAAACGCTGAAGCTGAAAAACAGGAAACAGGCCCTGAAACGATGGATAACGCAGATTGAGAAAGCGTCAACAGCTGCTGCCTGTACTTTTTCTTCCAGTCTTTAAAATTCCATTTCTTCAAAAACTCCTGCGCAACCCTTTCACCATTTTTGAACAGTTCCAGGCTCTCCTCCTGCTTATTTACGGCTACAAATTCACCCATTTCGGATATAATTAAAACATTATGGACGTGATTACTACTCATTTGAACGCGGACTTTGACGCGCTTGCGTCAATGTTAGCGGCAAAGAAATATTATCCAGACGCGCTCCTCGTATTCCCCGGCTCGCAGGAAAAGACCGTCCGCGATTTTCTTTCAACTTCGCAGATCGCGCCGGAGCTCACAAAGATAAAAGACGTGGACCTGCTGGAGATAACGCGGCTGATTCTTGTGGACGTAAAGAACCCTGAGAGGGTCGGACGGTTCTGCGAAATCCTGGACAGGAAGGGATTGACAATCCATATCTACGACCATCACCCCCTTTCCGCGGATGATATAAGGGGGCAGAAGGAAATTATTGAAACAGCCGGGGCCACGACAACGATATTTACTGAGATGCTGAGGAAAGACAAACTGCCTCTGTCTCCGGCGGAAGCCACGGTGCTCATGCTTGGGATTTATGAAGAGACCGGCTCCCTGATATTTCCTTCAACTACTGAAAGGGACCTTAACGCAGCCGCCTATCTTCTAAGGAAAGGCGCGAACCTGAACATCGTTTCCAGCTTCATAACAAAAGAACTCAACCCTGAGGAGATAGACCTTTTAAATGAGCTGGTGCATTCCGCAAAGGATTACATCATTCACGACACGAGAATAAAAATAGCGAAGGCGTCGAGAGACAATTATATCGGGGACATTGCGTTTATGGCCCATAAGATACGCGACATGGAAAACGCTGATGTGATCTTCCTCCTTGTCGCAATGGAAGACAGGCTTCAGATCATCGCAAGGAGCCAAATGCCCGAGGTCGACGTCTCCGAAATATTGCGCGTGTTCGGCGGCGGCGGACATCCTCAGGCAGCGTCAGCAAGCCTACGGAACATGACCCTTGAGGAGACTGAAAAGGAATTACTGGAAGTCCTGAAAAACAAGATACATCCTACAAGGACCGCTAAGGACATCATGACAAGCCCTGTAAAGACCATTACCTGGGGCAGCACCGTATCAACCGCTGAAAAGACGATGACAAGATATGAAGTAAACGTCCTGCCTGTTATCAAGCACAACTCCTACTACGGGCTCATTTCGCGGGAGGTCGTGGAAAAGGCATTGTTCCACGGCTTCGGCAAGAGCAGGGTCACCGAGTTCTGCACCACGGATGTATCAACTGTAAAACCCGCAACACCTGTAAGCGTCGTTGAAGCGCTGATGATAGAGCAGAACCAGCGATTCATGCCGGTGATCGAAAACAGTCAAATAGTAGGCGCGATAACAAGGACCGACCTCCTGAGGTCGCTTTATGAAAGCCTGCTGAGAAAAGACAGGATACTTACATATGAAAGATTGACCGAAAAACCCTCCATAGGCAAGAACCTTTCAGCGGTCATGAAATCAAAATTCCCCCCTGAGATATTCAGCCTGCTGAAGCTCTCAGGCGAGGTCGCGGACGGCCTCGGCTTTTCCTCGTATATTGTGGGCGGCTCTGTGCGCGACCTGATTCGCGGTGAAGCGAACTTCGACATCGACATCGTGATCGAGGGAGACGGGATTGCGTTTGCCCAGGTCCTCGGGAAAAAAATCGATGCGAAGGTAACAAGCCACAAGAGGTTCGGCACGGCTGTCGTAAAGAGGGACTCTTTTAAATTCGATGTCGCCACATCGCGGACGGAGTACTACGAATCTCCCGCCGCCCTTCCCACCGTTGAGATGTCGTCAATTAAAAAAGACCTGTACCGGAGGGACTTCACGATAAACACTATGGCGATAAGGCTGAACCCCGACAAGTTCGGGCAACTGCTTGACTACTTCGGAGGGCAGAGGGACATTAAAGAAAAGGCCATACGGATACTTCACAATCTGAGCTTCATAGAAGACCCCACTCGGGCCTTCCGTGCCATAAGGTTCTCGGAGCGGTTCGGCTACAAAATAAGCAAACACACGATGAACCTGATCAATACCGCTGTGCGGATAAACCTTTTTGAAAAGCTCTCCGGCGCAAGGATGTACGACGAGCTCAACCTGCTCTTTCTTGAGACAGAACCGATCAAGGCGCTCAAAAAGCTGGAGGAGATGGACCTGCTGAAGTTCATTCATCCCAATATATCAGTGACAGAAAGCCTGAAAGACACCTTTGAGGCGATACAGGAAACATTCGCGTGGTTCAAGTTACTTTTCTTTGAAGAGGAGGTCAACAAGTCTCATCTTTTTCTCATGGCCATGATCGAAGACCTGGCCCCGCAGGAGAGGCACAAGGCACTGAAGAGGCTTCATGTGCCTCCCAATGCAAACCGTGAAATACTTGACGGCATCGACGATTCGCGTAACGCGATTGCAAAACTGCAAAACGCTTCTCAAAAGGAGATCTACTATACACTCTGCCATCTGAATATCCAGACCATCCTTTTCACAATGGCAAAGGCCCGGCAGAAGGAACTGAAAAAAGCCGTCTCATTATATCTGACGAAATTAAGGAACATTAAACCTGACCTCACCGGCAAAGACCTGAAGTCAATGGGATACCCGCCCGGGCCGGTTTACAAAAAGATACTTTCAGCGATACTTGACGCGAGGCTCGAAAGGAAGATCAAAAGCAGGGATGAAGAGATAAAGTTCGTGAGAGATAAATTTGAGATTCAGTAGATTATCCTGACCCCGGCGTAGTAGCAGCAGAGGGCGCTTTCAAGGTCGTTGATAAAAGACCTCTCCTCACCATCCTCAAACATGATCCTTACAAGACAGAAACCGCCCGTGAGAGATGAATGTTTCTCCTCCACCACCTCTCCCGTGCCCCACGCGGAGTAATTGAGATGACTGACCCTGTCTCCGACCTTCAGATATAACCGCCTCGGCATTATTAATTATAATACAAAGAACGGAGGGGGAGAAAGAGGATTGTATTCATTGCGCATACACACTCTTCCCTGCCCCATAATACGAATCATATACATGCTGATAGACTGTATTGCATTTCTGTTGATAGAGGTCAGGTGGATAGCTGTTCGGTAACATTTCATCAAGAATTTTTTCAATTGTAATAAAGACATCTGCTCTTGTCTGTTGTTTTCTTCTCCAGTCCAATACCAGCTTTTCTTTTGTCAGCTTTATTAGCAAGTTTTTTGATGCAAGTTTTACCTGTTGTGTTTCAGCTTTGGTCATATCAGGTTTCTTCAACAGATCAAATACAGCAAGTTCTTCTTCCGTTAAATTTTCAGATACTCCCCTCTTCTCTTCCTCATTCAGATCTTTCACAAATGCCATCAATCTTTCAAAAAACATCTCTACATTGATCGAGCCTGAGTTGTATTCATCAATGAGCTGCTGAAATTTCTGGAGGTAATCAATCCGTGCCCTGTTTAGTCTGACCATTCTGTTGAGCCTTGCACTGATTGCAGCTTTCAGACCCGCTGCCTGAGTGTTCTTTCTACCTTTTTCAAACTGCTTTCTTAATGCCTCGAAGTCAATCCGGGATAAATCAACTCTGTTTGCCCCAATAGACTCTCTGATAAGAAACCCCTCTGCTTCAATGGATTCGTCAAGTAAGTCTTTTACCTTACCCATGACCGCTGAGATATCAACTTCATCGCCTGTTTCGGATATGATCTTGCCGGCAATGACATTGAGTACAGTACATTTATCATAAAACTTGCCTGCTTCAGGGTCAGGCAGGATGGCCTTGAATAATTTCATGACATTGGACGCAAGCAGAAGAAATCTGTTCTTCGTATCATCGTTCACCATAAAGGCATCTGCGGCATCGGCAATCAGTTTGATCTTTTCAAATTTATCATTTGCCTCAATGATCTTTTGAATGTCGACTCCACGCTTTACGCAGAAATCCTCCGTCTCTTTAATTGCCTGTTCAAGTTCCCGGACAAGTTCACTCTTGGGCTTTACGGGAGTATCACCTTCTCCGATACCGCCGCCGGAACCAGTGCCGTAAATAGCCAGCGCCTTCTGGAGATTCCTGAATATCCCAACATAGTCAACGATCAGACCATTTTTCTTATCTCCGAATACCCTGTTTGCCCGTGCTATGGTCTGCATGAGGGTGTGATTTTTCATCGGCTTATCGAGGTATATTGTCGAAAGGATTGGCACATCAAACCCTGTCATCCACATGGCACAGACAAAGACTATTCTAAAGGGGTTATATGGGTCTTTAAACTTCTCCGCCAGATCCTCTTTGACCATCCTCCTGCGGTGTTTCTCGATATCAAGTCCAAGCTTTCTGAATTTCTGTATCTCGTTCTGTTCGCTGCTGACTACCACAGCCATGTCGGTCTCTTCCATGTATTCTATTCTCTCTGCTATGTCTTTAGTTCTATCCTGAGGTTCATCAGACCGTTTAATTCTTAGCTCCTCCAAATGTTTCTGCCAATGCTTCTGAACCTTGTCATATATCTTTACTGCCGTTGGTTTATCGATAGATACCACCATGGCCTTGCCCTGATAACCCCGGTTTATAAAGTGAGTGACAATATCAGCTGCTATCTTCTCCAGACGGTCATCCCTTGTGATAATGTGATACTCCCGCGCAAATTCCCTCTGGAGCTTTTCCTCCTGTTCAGGAGAAAGCATGGCTTCTTCAATGATCCGTTCCAGGTCTTCGTTCAGGTCTTCATTCTTAAGCTGTACTTCGGGAATCCTGTTTTCGTAATAGAGCGGAACAGTAGCGTTATCATCAGCCGATTGTTTGAAATTGTATATGCTGATGTAATCGCCGAATGTTTTTCTCGTGAGTTCTTCGCCTGCTATCAATGGTGTTCCGGTAAATGCGATAAATGCGGCATTGGGAAGGGCTGTCCTCATATTCATTGCAAGCGTGTCGTATTGTGAACGGTGCGCCTCGTCTGCGATCACAATGATGTCCGACCTGTCTGAGACCTTATAGTTGATATCGCCGAATTTGTGAATAAGGGTAAAGATATTCCTGTGGTCTTCCTTCAAAAGCTGTTCAAGGTGCATCCCGCTTTCAGCATGGACCTCTTGTTCAGTAACTGCACCGGCATATGCAAAGTTCTTGTAAATCTGTTTATCAAGTTCTATTCTGTCGGTTACGATGAGGAAGGTATAATTTCCCTCGAATTTCCTGAGTATCTTTTGAGAAAAGAAAATCATGGAATAGCTCTTCCCGCTTCCCTGAGTGTGCCAGAACACTCCGAGCCGTCCCTGATTTTCTTTTATCTTGCTGAATGATTCAATGGAATTATTTACCCCAAGGAATTGATGGTTCTTTGCTACGATCTTAATAAGGCTTCCGCCTGTGTCGCTGTATAAGATGAAGTTTTCGATCAGGTCGAGCAGCTTACGCTTGTCACAGGTTCCCTTAATAATAGTCTCAAGGGATACAACTCCTTCTTCTCCTTCACTGTTAATCTTCTTCCATTCGCTGAAGTGTTCGTATTCTGAAGAGATACTGCCAATTCTGCTCTCCGAGCCGTTAGACAGGACAATAAAAGCGTTATACCAAAATATCTGCGGGATCGTGTCTTTGTAATCAGTGAGATTGTCTCTAAAAGCGTTCTCAAGTTTCTTATGAACAGCTTTTAGCTCAATGAAGATAAGGGGCAGTCCATTTATAAATCCCACAAGATCAGCTCTGCGCTTGTACATCTCGCCTGTTATCCAGAATTGAGAGGCAAGGAAGAAGTCGTTCCTGTCAGGATTATCGAAATCAATAACCTTTGCAGTCTCATCTTCCTCAGTACCGTCTTCGCGTTTGACCTTTACCTTAACTCCGTCTCTGATGAGTTTGTAGATTTCCCGATTGGCATTGACGGGATTTAGAACGCTCCTGTCGCGGGTCAGTTCTTCAATAGCTTGCTCGATTGCTTCGTTTGGGATGTCTGTATTGAGTTTGAGAAGAGCTTCTCTTAATCTTGGAATAATGATAACTTCGGTTGAAGTCTCTCTGCCGAGGGTTCCTTTTGTGCCATAAATTTCATGAAAACAGTCTTGATAAGAATAGCCGAGGGATTGGAAGAGAGTAATAGCGGGTTGTTCGATTAGGGCTGCTTCAGAATAATTATAATATGCCATTATTTATCCACTAAGATAATGCATCAATTACTAATCCGGTATGCCGCTACTTCTTCGGCGATCTGACTTTCACTGATTGTCTTTACCTTTGGAAGTTTCTGGGTCTTCTTAAACAGCTTCCGCAGCTCCTGTACACTTATTTTCTTCTTCTCATCTTCCGCAATCATCACTATCTCGACCCGCTGACCTGAGTGAAATGGCAGCTTTTTTAAAACAAGGTTTTCAGGGTCTTTAATCGTTACATATTTTTTATAAGCAAGCATTGTAATCCTCCTCATTGCCGTGATTTTAAATTATATCATTTATTAATGTCTCCTGTTTGAATGGGTAGACGTCGGTTGAAGTTTCCCTGCCGAGAGTGCATTTTTCGCTGAAGATTTCGTGGAAGCAGTCCTGATAAGAGTAGCCGAGAGATTGAAAGAGTTTGATGTCGGGTTGTTCGATGAGATTCGTTTCGGAATATATGCTCATGTATTATGATGTTATGCCATTAATTTTCTGGTTATTGTATATTTTAAATCGCGGTTACTAAATGCCGGCATGGTTCCTTCTAAGACATCAATTATTCTCTTATTTATAAAAGGATTTTCTATGCTACCAGCTTCATAACTGACTTTGTTTTTGTTAGTTTTATCTATTTTTGCATAAATAACTTGTTCTGCGTCGCAGACCACAGCAAGATTAGGATTATGAGTAACTATAATAATTTGTCTCTTCTTTTTTGCTTCTTTAATATTCTTCACAAGCAATTCGTAGACGCTTTGATTATCCAAATTTTCTTCTGGTTGATCCATAATAAGAGGTATATTATTTTTATCAAGAAGCAAATAAAATATTAGCAATAATGCGCCTTTTTCACCTGGAGATAATTGAGATAGTTCAACATCACCTAACCTTAAAGTATACTTTGGGACTAAGTAATCGAGAGAAAATAAATAATCATAAAAATCAAGAACGTCTTTTTTAATTTGTTGTTTGATGCTTCTCTTTTCCTTTTTCTCAAATCTTGTATCATAATCTAAATTTTCAATTATTCGATTCAAACAATTAACTACCGCCTCCTCATTATTAAATTCAGTTTCATCAATAATCGATCTAATTTTCTTTCCCCCTTCATCAATTCCGGAGAAACTCCCTTTTACTTTTTGATTGATATGCGAAATAAAGTTGTCATAAAAGTCTCGAATTTCAAGGGCTACATCAAACCTTACAGGATAATTCGCAATATCATATGTCGTTGCAAAAGTCTCTATTGGCTTATATAATGACTTATATTTTTCAAGTAATTCTTTCTTTTTTCTATAAATCTTTTTCGTTATTTCTAATCGCTCTTTTCTTTTATCCTCTAAAAGTTTGGGGTATTTTGATTTAATATTTTTTATTGCTTGTATATAGTGTTTAATTGTACCTTCCTTCTGATCATCACCTATCATTTCTGCTTTCTTGTTTTGCCATTCTTCAAGATTTTTAAGGTATTCCTGATATTTTTTATTCGGTTCATCTAATTTTGTCTGCAATTCCTCAATCTTTTTTGAAGTATCTAATAATCTATTGAAAATATTATTAGGAGTTTGAGGATTTAATGACTCCTCAATTTGCTGAATTTCTCTTGTAATCTCTTCTTTTAATGTATCAAGCGATTTTGTTTTAATTGATAGTGAAATTATTTCTTCTAAACGCAATCCTAACTCTTCTACATCATTCTTTATCTTTATGAGGAGATTATCATATTGTGTCTGAAAATTATCCAACTCTCCCAATATCTTGTCTAAAATAGCTCTTTTCTTTTTGAGGTCAGTTTTCTTATTCTGCTTCTCAAGTTTTTGTTTCTCAAGTTCTTTCTTTTCAATTGATAATTTATCAAGATCGTTATTTATGTTACTAATTTCTTTTGTAACGCTTTCATCGGTCTCAGGCTTCTTAACTTCAATAGGTTTTCCTTTCTTATGAAAGTCTAATTCCTTTAGCTTTACCTTAAATTCTTCAGCTAAAGTTTTACTGAAGTTTTCATCAAGAAAATCTTCGACCTTAACAATGTCCTCGTTGATTTTATTAAGATCTTCAATCAATAACACAACGTTCTCATTAATAACTTCTCCCTGATAATTTATTAGCTCATCTAGAGAACTCATCCCAAGCCTTTCATCGTCTGGGACGTGAGAAAAAATTACCTGCTTAAGTTCTTTTTCGAATTCTGGCTTTTCCTCGTTACACAGTATTTCTAAATATTTTTGTGGCATGTATTTTACTTTTTCATATTCGTAATCCTCAGGATTTTCAGATAGTATTTGTGTGTCAGTATCTTTACTGGCCCATTCTAAATCGGCGTTGAAGTGTTTAGCTTTATTGTTTTTGGGTTCTCTAAATTTATTCGGGTTTAAGAACGAAAAATATTTGTAATTTTTTGAATTTCCGAGCAACCCAATAATATCGGACAACGCACTTTTACCATTACCTTTATTACCAATTATGGCTACTAATTCAGGGTTTAATTCTATCCTGATGTCGTTAAACCAAATCTCTTCATCATATGATGAGCCTTCTTTTTTATTAATAGAAATAGAATTAATATATTTGGTTTTATCGGAATCTACTCGCTTTAAAACAGGAGGAACATCACCAACAAAAATCCGTGATTCAGGTTCGTAGAGTACATATTGTAACCCCTCAAATGTCGGATCGGCTTTAATCCAAGTAAAACAATTCCCTATCCTATCCTTGTCAGAGCTACTCGAATAATATTTTGCATCACTGCAATCTAAAAGAAGATCATTAACGTTTTGTTCTCCGAGCTTGCTCTTTGCATTATGAAATTGATCTATGCTGACAGAAGATATAAACACAAAATTAGCCTTATTAATAACATCTTTTTTGTCTGCTATTGATCCATCCGCCCAACTTAGGCTTTCCCATTCTGTTTTGCCGATAGCTGTTAAATACAAGGGCTTAGCCTTCTTGTTAAAATATGATGAATTGTTTAGGACGTCAAGAATATCGTCTTCATCGAGCGTTAAATTATTAAATCCCTCCTCAAGGTCCGATCCATATTGATGAATCTTTTCAATTGGGACTGTACTTTTAATACTCCGACCTAAATCCTCGAGGCTTTCTCTTGTTATAACACCACTCCAAGTCGCTCCTAAGAGGCCCGGAGATAATTTATATTTACTTGTTAATGCATTTAGAAACTGTTGTTCTATAACTTCAGCACTTAATTCGTTGGATAAGATAACGTGAAAATTAATTTTTCTAAGTCTGTTCTCAGTGCCTGCAAATTTTTTAAGTCTAAATTCCAATATTGGAAGAATCAACTCTATTTTAGGTAATCTTCCATTTTGCTTATATTGCAATACCTTTTTGTATCCATCAATGAACAGATAATCATTAATTCCTATGATTTTAAATTCGGGTTGAAGATTTTCCAGATCAGTAATAAATTTTTCCCAAATTTCCTCGGAATTACCACCATAATGTTGAACAATTGACAATGGTGTATGAATATGCAAGTCACATTTTTCCCATGTAGAGCCTCTTGGATCATTCATGATTGCCCCCTATTATATCTATCTTAATATCCAACCCCTCCAGGTCAATCTCTCCGCTGATTAATTTCGGTATAAGGAGATCATGGGTTTTGCGGAGGTTATCATTTTTGTTATACAGGATTTCAAGCTTACTAAAGACAGGCTTGATAATCTCTTCAAATTGCGTGAGAACTTTATTTGAAGGTTCAATCATCTTGATACTATGAACGTCTTCTTTAGTAACAGATTTAAATATTGTTCCGCCGCCCATTGTGTCTGTTTCTTGAAATTTGTCTTTCAATTGTTGAAATACAAAAAACTGATTAGCCGTTCTACTTCTTATAGCACATAACCCACGACCAATAACCATTTTCTTATTAGCGATATTTATCCTTGCAACAGGAGCACGAACACTAAATAGAATATCTCCAGCTTCAGCAATACGATTTTGAACGGTGGAATATATTCGAGTCGTGGGGAATCTATCGCCAAAGTCTGTAACACCTTGATGAAAAGGCAAACCATTTCCATCTTCATTGTAAAATTCAGATTTAGGTGATTGGCCCATTACAATAGTGCATATGTCAACAAGCGTCTTCACCTCCCACCCCTCCGGAATCATCCCTAATCCCGACTTAACCATCTTCACCTTCTCATGCCCCGGAAAGCGGAAGTTGACGAACCATTCCCTGTAAATCTCCTGCGCCATTTCCTCTAAAATCTTAATCCGCCTGTTGTTGTTCTCTATAAGGTCATCATAGGCAGAGAGAATAGAGGCGATTTTGTGCTGAAGTGGTAACTGCGGAACAACGAAATTAAAGGATAACAGTTTATCCAAACTCAGATTGTCCTGAGTAGTCCCCTTAGAAACGTTTTGCATTTGCAGTTTTGTTATATCAATGTAATATTTTATAAACCGTACATCTGCCGTCTTAGGATCAGCAACAAATCCAACAATACTGTCAGGGAAACATGCATTGATTTTAAGTATCGCGGTTTCAGCAATGTTTGCTGCAATTGTTATACATAATGTACCAGGATTCCAAAGCTTGCTTTGTGCAAGCCCTTTTTCGTTATAGGTTTGGCTATATTCTGAGATATACAGGTTTGCTGTTTTAATATCCCCGGTTTGTATAAAAGGATATAGACCACCATATAGTGAAGGTTCATTTCGGGGACGATGCCTGGATTTTCCTCGGCCAACAAAGCCAAGTTCATTAAGTTTTTTATAAGTCCATCCTATCGGAAAATCTCCGTTCATTCAACCCTCATTTATGCTAAAATTAAACATGCGCAAAAAATCATTGAAAGAGACTAATCCCTACCTTAAAGACCCCAAGCAATACGAAGAAGCCCTTATTAAGAACGTAATATCGTCTTCTGCCATTGAGGGCATCCGTGTTACTCCTGCACTCCTGAAGAAGAAGTCTCGGAATCTTCGCCACTCTTAGTCCTTTTTTGCCTTGTCTATAATTTTCCTGAAGTGCGTTTCCATCGGCTTATAGTCTCTTCTCAATCCACTGTTTATAGCTGCAAAATATTCTTCCTGTCTTCTTCCCGAAATTTCAGAAAAATCAATAATAGGCAATCCAGCCTGAGATGCCATTACAGTCGACAGCAATCTGGCTACTCTGCCGTTCCCTTCTCGAAAAGGATGTATAAGGACCAACTCGACATGAACTTCCGCCAATGCCTGAATAACCCTTTCCTGAGTTTTAAAATTGCATGGCGTATGTTTTCTCAAAGGCCCTTTCTCAAATTCAGTCATTAACAGTGGAATCTGTTTTGCTGAGGCAAAATGGAAATCACCTTTACTGACATTTACCTGCCTGTATTCACCGGCCCATCCGTATATAGCACCAAGCCAGATTTTATGCATCTCTTTTATATCCGAGGTTGTAAAACGATGGCCTGCGTCATACATCGTAAGGAGCTTATCAAGTGTATCCTTCAGAGCCAGAGATTCAGCCGCCTCCATTTCTCGGATGCGTTTTATTCCAAGCCTGTTCTTAAGGACCCTGCCCCGTGAACCAGGCTCAAACTGCGCTTCTTCCAGATGCGATACGTCATATCTGCCGACCTTCTTCATGATGACTGTCCTTCCATAAGCTTTGTCACATTGTCCGCGATTCTATCTTCCAAATCCCGCGCCTCAATATTCAACTGCTCCAGTTCCTCATTCAACTCCTCAAGCCTCTCATAAAAATTAAAATCATCTTCAGGTTTTTCTGTTACCCCGACATACCGTCCAGGATTCAATGAATATCCATGCTCCCTGATTTTCTCGATTGTCTCAACCTTACAGAGACCATCGATATCTTTGTATTTCCCTTTTGGAAAATGCTCCTTCATCAGCTTTTCGCTTCCTGCGTCGGACTCGACATCCTCACCCCGATAAAGCCTGACTATATTTGAGATGAACTCTATCTGTTCCGGCAGGAAGTCCCTGTGGGCACGGTCGATCTGGTTATAGATATGGCGGGCATCAATGAAAAGCACCTTGTCCTTGCGGTCAGTCTTTCTCTTCCCCTTGTCAAGAAACCAGAGTGTACACGGCAGGGTAACTGTGTAAAAGAAATTCGAGCCGATGGAGATCATCACATCCACGACATTGTCTTCTATCATCTTCTGCCTGATGTCAAGCTCGGACTGCCGGGCATCGCTGGCAGAATTTGCCATGACGAAACCTGCCCTTCCTTTTTCATTCAATGCGCTCAGGAAATATTGAATCCAGAGATAATTGGCATTATCCGGCCTGGGGATTTGATAGACGATACGATTGTCCTTTGCGATCTTTTCCTTATCGACCCCGTTTACATTGAACGGAGGATTGGCCATGACAAAATCAAACTTGCCGACGGATTTATGGATATCTTCATAATAGGCATTCCCCTGCTTGATATCCCCTGAAAGACCATGCACGGCAAGGTTCATCTTGCAAAGCCGAATGGTCTCGTCAGTCTTTTCCTGCCCGTAGACCATGATCTCACTGCTCGGCCTTTTCTTGTGACGTTCAATAAACTTGGCGCTCTGGACAAACATACCGCCAGATCCGCAGGCCGGGTCATATATCCTTCCATGGAAGGGCTCAATAACATCGACAATAAGCTTAACAATAGAGGTAGGAGTAAAGAACTCTCCGCCTTTCTTCCCCTCACTCGCTGCAAACTTGCCGAGGAAGTATTCATAAATCTTCCCGAACACATCCCCTTCAATATCCATCTGAATGCTTGAAAAGACTTTTAATAAGGCAACAAGCACATTGTTTTCAAACCGCGTATATGTCCGTGGAAGAACGCCCTTCAGTTCCTCGTTCTCATCTTCAATCGCTTTCATGGCATCATTCACTGCCTTACCGATGTCCTTACCTTCAGGGAGGTTGAGCAGAAATGAATATCTGGCCTCGTCAGGCAGAAACATCACCCCCCTTGCCTGATAATCAGCCTTGCCAATCTTCCTTCTGCTGCCAGTGGGCTGTTTCTTCGCTATTTCCCTTTCAGCATCGGTAAACTTGTGATCAGCATAGCGGAGAAATATAAGACCCAATACTGGAACAGAATACTGCTGTGCGGTCAACTCGGAATTGGCCCTTAACTGGTCCGCCGCATCCCAGAGACGTTTTTCAATGTCGTTGTTGTGATTAGCCATTTCGAAAAATTCCCTCAAATAAAAGAAAGATTCCCGGCAAGCGGGAATGACAATTCAGTTAAAAACAAAAAGGGTGGGAGACCCACCCTTTTTAAATTATTGTCTTATGCGTAACTCATGCAACTCATTATATATCCAGATTCCGCACCTCAAGGGCGTGCTTCTCGATGAATTCTTTTCTCGGCTCGACCTGGTCTCCCATGAGAGTGCTGAATATCTCCTCGGCCTTGATGGAGTCCTCAACGCTGACCTGAAGGAGCGTCCTTTTTTCAGGATCCATTGTGGTCTCCCAGAGCTGCGTCGGGTTCATCTCGCCGAGGCCCTTGTAGCGCTGGATGGCGATGCCTTTTTTGGCAATGGAGAGTATGAAGTTGAACAGTTCCCTTGAGCTGCCGAACTCCTGTGTTTCGTTGTTATGCAAAACCTTATACGGAGGATGTCCGAGTCCTTTGAGCTCCGAGAAGAGTTTTGTCAGTTCTTTGAAATCAGGCGATGCAAAAAAATGCTCGTCAATGGTCAGCATAAGCCCTGACCTCTTTGTCTCGATCCTGTACGCCTGGTGCTCTTCATCAAACATTATCTCTTCAGACATATCCGGGAATTCCTTCTTAAGCCTTTTTACGAGCTCTTTGCATTCCTTCTCATTCTTCAGCAGGGCGCTGTTCAGATCATAATGCAGGAGCGCCTTGATCACCGAGGTGTCGCTCTTTCTTCTGAAAAACCATTCAAGGAGCTTCTCGAATTTGGAGAGATTTTTGATATACGGCATTATCACTTTTCCGGTAAGCTGTTTCCCGTTTTGTATTTCGATCTCATCTACTGCAAGTTCAAACAGCATGTTTTCAAGCATGCCCTCATTCTGTATGTAGCGTTCGGACTTTCCTTTTTTCACTCTGAATAAAGGCGGCTGGGCAATGAAGAGATACCCTTTTTCTATGACCTGCGGCATCTGCCTGAAGAAGAATGTCAGGAGCAGCGTTCTAATGTGAGCGCCGTCAACATCAGCGTCGGTCATGATGATTATCTTGTGATACCTCGTTTTGTTTATATCAAAATCTTCTGTTCCAATGCCGGTACCCAGGGCGGTTATCAGGATCCTTATCTCTTCGGAACTGAGCATCTTGTCAAAGCGCGCCTTTTCAACATTCAGTATCTTTCCTTTCAGCGGCAGTATGGCCTGGTTGTGCCTTTGTCTTCCCTGCTTTGCGGAACCGCCTGCTGAATCTCCCTCGACGATGAACAATTCACTCATGGCCGGGTCTTTCTCGGCACAGTCCGCGAGTTTTCCCGGAAGGCCTGTGTCTTCAAGGGCGCCTTTTCTGCGGGTGAGCTCGCGGGCCTTCCTCGCAGCTTCACGCGCGCGCGCGGCCTGGATCGCCTTTTCAATGACCTTCCTGACGACGGAGGGGTTCTGCTCAAAGTAACTGCCTAACACGTCGTTCACAACGGATTCAACAATGCCCTTTACCTCGCTGTTGCCAAGCTTGGTCTTTGTCTGCCCTTCAAACTGGGGATTGGGAAGCTTTACGCTGATGACAGCGGTGAGCCCTTCTCTTATGTCGTCGCCCGTGATGGATTCCTTTTCGCCTTTTATCAGGCCGGATGATACGGCATAGCTGTTGGCAGTCCTTGTGAGCGCTGATTTGAATCCGGCAAGATGGCTGCCGCCTTCCCTTGTATTAATGTTGTTTGCAAAAGAATAAAGCGTCTCGGTGTAACTGTCATTATATTGTAAGGCCACCTCTACGGAAATGCCGTCTTTTTCCTTTGCGATATAGATCGGTTTCGGATGCAGCGCTGTTTTGCTTTTATTGAGGTGCTCTACAAAAGAGACCACTCCGCCCTCGTAGAAAAACGTCTCTTTCTTGTTTGTGCGCTCATCAGAGATCGTTATGCTCAGGCCCTTATTTAAAAAGGCAAGCTCCCTGAACCTGTTGACAAGCGTGTCGTAGTGAAAATCAGTGGTATCAAAAACCTTTGTATCGGGCTTGAAGGTTATCTTTGTTCCCCTGTTTTTTGTCTTCCCGACCAGTGTAAGCGGGCCTGTGGGCACGCCGCCGTTTTTGAAATGCTGTTCCCATACCTGGCCGTTCTGTTTGATCTCCATGTCGAGCCATTCTGAAAGTGCATTGACTACCGAGACGCCGACGCCGTGCAATCCGCCTGAAATCTTGTACGCCTTGCTCTCAAACTTTCCGCCTGCGTGAAGCTCAGTAAGCGCAATTTCAGCGGCGCTCCTGCCTTCGGGATCGCCGGGGTGTTTGCCTGTGGGAATGCCTCTCCCGTTATCAATAACGGTAATGCTTCCTTCGGTATGAATGGTAATTTCGACAGTGTCGCAGTAACCGGCAAGCGACTCGTCAACGCTGTTGTCCACCACTTCATAAACGAGGTGGTGAAGCCCTTCAAAACTTGTATTGCCAATATACATGGCGGGCCTCATCCTGACGCCTTCAAGTCCCTTCAGGACTTTTATCTCTTCCGCGCCATAGGCCTGTTCATTTATTTTTTCTGTCATGTACTTCCTTTCTGTTGTGTTAATTGCAGGGGCGGGTTTGAAACCCGCCCCTACTATTTTATTCAATATTAAAAGCGAGACACCATTTCGCCCCTACATAATTTACGTCCTCATCGGCATTACTACGCAGAGATAATCCCTGTTGTTGTCTTCGAGGACAAGTGTAGGGCTTAACGGCTCCTGGAGCTCTATATTTACAGATTCTTTTTCCATGGCCTGAAGGATGTCCATCAGGTAGCGGGCATTAAATCCGACAGTCATTTGTTCACCTTTATACTGGGCCGCGATCTCTTCCCTCGCCTCTCCAACGTCGGGGTTCATTGATATCAGCGTTATCTTTCCATCTTCAAGGTCGAATCTCACGGCATTGGTTTTCTCCCTGCTCATGATGGAGGTCCTTCTGAGCGCCTTCAGAAATTCCATCTTGTCGACTATGACATTTTTCTCGTTGTTTTTCGGGATCACCTGATCGTAGTTTGGATAAGTTCCTTCGATGAGCCTCGACGTCAGCACAATGCCGTTGATGCCGAAGAAGATGTGGTTTTTGTCCATGTAGATCGTAACATCCTCGGAGCTTCCTTCAATGAGCTTTTTCAATTCCAGCGCCGCCTTCTTGGGCAGGATTATCTTTTTCTCTTCAGATAATTTCCCATCCAGGTTTATGGCGATCAATGAAAGCCTGTGCCCGTCGGTGCCGACCATTTTGAATTCGACATTTTTCTTCTTCGGAGTAAAGTGGAACAGAAGCCCGTTGAGTGTATATCTGGTATCGCTTTCGCCTGTCGCATAAACGGTCTTTTCGATCATGGTCCCGATCTTTTCAGCGCTGACGACCAGTTCCTCAGACTTCTTAACTTCGGGCAATGCGGGAAAATCCGCCTCAGGAAGCCCCATGAGCTTGAAGGTGCTTTTTCCCGAGGTGACCCTGAGCCAGTTGTTTTCCTGCGACTCGATCAAAATATCGCCCTCGACCTCCCTGGCTATCTCAAACAGCTTCCTTGCAGGAATGCAGAGACTGCCCGGCTCAATTATCTCGGCCTTCAGCGGGCCTTTAAGAGCTATGTCGAGATCGGTCGCCATTAAAGAGGCGGCGGTCTTATCGACCTTTAACAGAAAATGCCCGAGTATCGGCATGGTTGTTTTCTTGTCCACTATTCCCTGAATGCTCTGCAGGACATTTTGTATCTCTTCCTTTTGAATTTTGAGCTTCATTCTTCCCTCCGGTTTCTATCCAGTACCCTTAATTTTCTTGATGAAATAATCTATTTTTTTATCGAAATCTTCGTCTTTCTTTCTGCGCTCCTCTATGAGCTTGCAGGAATGAATTACAGTGGAATGGTCTTTGCCCCCGAAATTTTTCCCGATCTCACTTAACGAGGAATCAGTAAGCGCTTTACAGAGATACATCGCTATTTGCCTGGGGAAGGCAATGTCCCTGCTCCTCTTTTTGGCCTTGATGTCCTGCACCTTGAGCCCGTAGTATTCGCAGATCTGCTTTTGCACGTAGTCGATTGTCAACGCCTTGTCCTCGTCATGGACAAGGTCCTTGAGCACTTCTTTTGCCATCTCAACCGTTATGGTTTTGCCTGTCAGGGATGAATGCGCCCCAAGCCTTATCATGCAGGCCTCAAGGTCTCTTATGTTCGACCTGACCTTGCTTGCCAAAAAGAAACTGACATCTTCAGGCAATTGTATCCCTTCGAGCTCTGATTTCTTTCCAAGGATTGCCATCTTGGTCTCAACGTCCGGTATCTGTGTTTCCGCGATAAGACCCATGCCGAACCTTGACCTGAGACGCTCGGTGATAGGCGAGATATCTTTGGGCGGCCTGTCGCTTGAGAACACTATCTGTTTATGCGTGTCATAAAGCGCGTTAAAGGTATGGAACAATTCCTCCTGTGTGCCGCTCTTGCCTGCGATGAACTGGATGTCATCGATCAGGAGGACGTCGAGGTTCCTGTACTTGGCTTTGAATTCGTCCATCTTATCGTTCCTCATGGAGTAAACGAATTCGTTGGTGAACTGCTCTGCGGGCGCGTACATCATCTTGATATCGGGATGCTTATCTATTATCTTGTTCCCGATGGCGTTCATGAGATGGGTTTTTCCAAGGCCGACTCCGCCGTAAACGAACAGCGGGTTGTACGCCTTGCCCGGCGCATCCGCCACTGCCCTCGCAGCGGCATTGGCAAACTGGTTGCTCGCCCCGACTACAAAGGAGTCGAAGGTAAACTTCGGATTTAGGAATATGCCCCGGTTAGCAAGCTTGGCCCTCCTGTTTTCCTGTTTCGTCTCTATCTTTTTAAGGGCAGGGTCTTCCTTCCTCTCGTAAACCTTAAACTTAATGGACAAGTCCTTCTTTAAAAACTTTTCAGCGGTCTCTGTGATGAGTCCGGGGAAGTGGTCTTCGATCCATTCCTTGAAAAATTTATTCGGCACTTCAAGGACTATCTGCTGGTCCTGAAGCTCCACGAATTTGATGGGCCGGAACCACAGGTCAAAGGTCTGCGTGCCGACCTTGGCGCCAATGGCTTCAACGGTTTTTATCCATGCTTCTTCGATATTCATGATTATTTTACTGTCCGGTCTTATAGGCTATTGAAATGGCAACTATAGTTATTAACACATGTTCATAAATTGTTGGCAACTTTTCCCGGCAGGAAAGTGTGTTATTATAGCCCATCCCCTTTGCCATAGGCAAGCTTTTTTTAGCGGCAAAAATAAAAAAATCACGGGCAAGGCAAGTCTATGAATTTAAAGGAAATTTAATATATTCATTCCAGTATTCAAAGAGTTCTTTCGTTGCGTATAAATCCCCGACACAGTATTTCGCGATCCTTAGGTATTGACCGCTTTTAAAGAGGTCATTTACCTCATAACCTGACACGCCTTCTTCCTTCGGACTTTTGATATCAAATGCCTTGCACCACATGTGGAGGCTGAACTTCCTCCTCACCGCTCCGTAGAAAGTCAACAGGTCGATCAGGTCAGTATGCGAGAGGTTGTAGCGGTTGGGCATGAGCTCTTTTGTCGGTTTTATTTTGTGGACTGCGGAACGGAGCATTATAAAAGGCGCGTCAAATCCCCTGCCGTTAAACGTGATTATTTTATCGTAATGCTTTACCGCTTCCCAGAATCTTCTAAGTATCCCCTCTTCCGTATCAGCGATATATTCTATCCCGTCTTCTTTTAAAGGCTCCTGAGCAACTTCAGGGGACTGATAATATACCGCGCCGTTATTGGTGTCGGGATTGAGCATCCCTATCGCGACAATCTCTCCAGTAAGCGGCGAAAACCCAAGCCCCTCCTTCGCCGCCCTGATGTCGTCCTCAGACTCCGCAAACTTCAGGAGATACTCTTTTGATATCTCATCAAGGGACTCAAAGTCCTTCCCGATTGTTTCAATATCAATAACGAGTTTTTTAGGCATAGAAGGTTTTACCATGTTTCACTGAAAAGTTGCAACGACATTTTTGATTTATTGATTTTCTCCGGCTAAAATAATAACATCGTTCAGCGTATGGAAGTCTGTTTCAGAGTTTCTATAATCGACAACAAAACAGTAGCTGGTAGTTAGTAGCCAATAGATAGGGGTTCCCAACTACTTACTGCTATCTACTGACTACCCTTTCAAGGTGTCGTATAGAAATTCTTCCACAGCCTTCCACGTCTTGGAATGGAATTCCACATGAATAAAAACATCTTGATCACAGGCCTCGGCGCAATCTCGGCGGCTGGAAATAATGCCGCTGAAACGCTTGACTCATTCAGAGACGCCAAAAGGAACGCCGGACAGGTCACCCTTTTTGAGACGCCTTTGAAATACCCTGTGTTTGAGGTGAGGGGTCTTCCGGGAGAATTCTATTTGGAAGGCCAGCGGACACTCAGTCTCGCACTCTTCGCGGTTGATGAGGCGATGAAAGACGCAAGGCTGAATGATCTGTCTGAATTTCGCGTAGGCGTCTGTCTCGGCACAACAGTGGCAAGCCAGTTGAATGACCTTGAGTTTTATAAATCATACCGCGACACAGGCTCCGCCGCCATGAATTCCGTGGACAGATATTTGAAGGGAAATCCCGCTGAATTTATTTCGCGCAGGGTCAAGGCCAAAGGGCCTTCCCTGACAGTTGTCAATGCCTGCTCCTCAGGGACAGACGCGATCGGGGTTGCGCTGTCGTGGTTGAACAACGGCCTGTGTGACATTGCAATCGCGGGAGGCGCGGATGAGATGAACCGCATCCCTCTCTGCGGTTTCGGTTCGCTCGGCATCGTGAGCATGGACCTGTGCGCGCCTTTTGACAGGGACAGGAAGGGACTTAATCTCGGCGAAGGCGCAGGCGTGATAATTTTAGAGACGAAAGAGTCCGCAACAAAGAGGGGAATTTCATCCGATTTATTTTTGACGGGATACGGCTCATCAAGCGACGCCTATCATCTCACTGCTCCGCATCCCGAAGGCACAGGGTTGAGAATATCGATCAAAAAGGCTTTGACAGACGCGGGAATCACGCCGGGGGAAATATGTTTTGTTAACGCGCACGGGACGGCAACGCCGGACAATGATCTTGTCGAGGGAAATGTATTGGCTGACATTTTCGGGACGGATTTAATGATGCTGTCAACAAAAGGATTCACAGGGCATACACTCGGCGCTGCGGGAGGGCTGGAAGCAGTGTTTACCGCAGCAGGCCTTCGGGAAGGATGGATACCGGCAAGCGCAGGTTTTCAAAACAAAGATGATGCCATTCCTTTGATGCCCGTCAGAGAGAGAACAAATATCAGCGGGCAATACGCCCTTTCCACCTCTCTGGCATTCGGCGGAAACAACGCGGCGATAGTGATTGGAAGGGTATAAGAATGTGGTTAAAAATTATTTACGGTAAAATCCCTCTACATCTCCATTTGCCAAAGGGAGAGATAATTCCCCTCTTTGGAAAAGAGGGGGCAGGGGAGATTTTATAAATGAACATTAACGGGATCGGGACCGTCTTCACACGCGGCAGGGGTGTTGACTGTTTTGAGAATGCCCTGAAAGAGGGATGGCAGAGACCTGATGAAATAGAAATCAAAGGCAGGAAATCTTTTGTGTATCAGGTTGGTCTGCAAACAATGTCCGACAAGTCGCTGCTAAAGAAAATGCGGCGCGCGGACAAACTCAGCAAGATGGCCGTGCTCGCAGCCGCTGACGCGTTTACAAACTGCGGAATTGAAAACACAAATAAAAAAACTATCGGCATCATCACAGCCACGGCATTCGGAGCGCATATGACAACCTTTGACTTCCTCAATGACATCCTCGATTACGGGGAGGCGAATGTTTCTCCGACAACGTTTTCCAATTCCGTGCATAATGCCGCTGCTTCTTACATCTCTTCCGCATTAAATATTCAGGGGCCTGCCCTGACCGTGACGCAGTTTTTCTTCTCCTTCCACTCCGCCCTTCAGCTTGCAAAGGCATGGCTTGAGGAAAAACGCTGTGATCATGTCCTTGTCGGGGCAGTGGAACAATACGGTGACGTGCTTGGATACATTTATGGTTCCAAATTGGCGCAGGCAATTGACGGCAGGATAAAGCCATTCAATTTTAATCCGGCTTACAGTATTCCCGGTGAGGGCGCTGTCTTCTTTCTGGTAAGCAACGAAGATTCTGAAAATGTATTTTGCAAGGTTGAAGACATAACGACTCGTCATTCCCGCGAAAGCGGGAATCCAGCCCCCATTCGGGCAGATTTAAACATCATTGACACCGATGGAATGTTAGCTGACGAATCCGTTTATGTGTCATCCCTCTCTCCTGAAATTCCCACGGCTGCTTATTCACCAATATTTGGCAGCATGATGATAGGCAGCGCCTTCAACTGCGCCGCAGGGGCATTGATGCTTAAGAAACAATTGTGCTATGCAAACCCGGTATCCGATAATCCGCATAGCGTAAACCTCCTTGATGAGACGAAAAACTCCCGCATTGAATTCATCCGGTGCATCAGATATAATTGCCTGAACGAAAAAGCTGTAATCCAACTACGTGCAAAATAACGAGGGGACAAATTGGGGAGAACAGAAAAGCTGCTTGATAAGATCAAGGCAAATCCAAAGCATGTAAGATTTGAGGACTTAGTGAAGGTCTTAAAACACAAAGGCTATGATATAATAAACGTCAAAGGAAGCCATTATTCTTTCTCTAATGGGGCAACGACCTTAACTTTAGTGAGACCACACGGCAGCCATACGTTTTGCCATGTGCAGGATGTTAAGGAGGTAATAAAGAGATGTTTACAATAGAAGATTATGAAATTGTAATAACCCCTTCGACAGACAAAGAAGAGCACTGGCTTTATGTCAGGTTCCCTGATATACCTGAAATACTCACAGGTGGAAGCACTATAGATGAAGCAATCGCGAATGCCAAAGAGGCCTTCGCCTGTCATACAGAGGCATTGCAAAAGCAGGGGAAAGAACTGCCTGCGCCTTCAGCAAAAAAAGTCTGCGCCTGAGTTTCTTAATGACACTACAAAACATTCAGGACAAATTAACTCAGGGGATCGCCGCTATCATATCGAAAGACGCGGCCTCAATTGGCGCTGACACGCCTTTTCATAAACTTGGCATTGACTCGCTGGGGCTTGTTGAGGTCCTTGTTTTCATAGAGAAGACTTTCAATCTCAAGCTGATCGAATCAGGGCTGGAAAAGAAAGACTTCGGGACCATTCATTCATTAGCGTCTTTTATTCATAAAAAATTATAAAATGTCATGCCGAACTTATTCTGGTATTTTTTAGACCCTGAAACAAGTTCAGGGTGACAGTATTATGAGACAAAGACCCGTTACGATCTTTATTGTTAGTTTCACTCTCTGCGTCCTCTGTGGTTAATTTTATGGGACTTGTAATTCCGTCATCAAAAAACAAACTCTATCTTTCCGGCTGCGACTGGATAATCAGCTCCCTCGATCACATGATGAAGAGGAACACCTGCGCCGGCAACATGTCGCAGGTTGTTCTTGTACTGGACTCAGTGATCGCTCAGGCTGAAATTCAGGACCGCTTAAACCGCTTTGTAAACGCACTCCCGGTAACGCGTGGCAGCATAGCGCGCGATATCAATCTCTGTCCCTACTGGAGGGTCCCTGAGAAAGCAGGAGGGGATTTGAATTTTACTTTCCACAATTGCTCCAGCGAAGAGACCTTTTCAGCTCTTCTCAGTGAATGCGCCAATAAGCCTTTCAGGAATGACAGCGAGCATCTGGCGTTTCACCTTTTTAATATTGAGAATAATAAAAGCTGTCTGGCAATGACCTTTGACCACCGTCTATTGGACGCAAGGGGAGCGGAAAACCTTCTCAGGATATTTCAACAGTATCTTGAAAGCAGCGATGATGCCGGGATCTCAGGCGGGATTCCTTTAGCCGCACCGGCCCATCTTTCTGAGTGGATGAAAAAATTCCTTTCGGGAAGGAATGTCAACCGCAAGATAATCTCGCTGTCTCAAAAGCCGCCTGAAGTCCTGCCTGTTTCAGGCGATAATACCAGGAGGTTTAAGTTCAGATTAATGTCCTTTACCCCGCAGGAGACACAAGAGATCTACGACAAAGCATACAGAGAGGCAGGCTATCTGATGGAGACGCCTTATCTGCTGTCAGTTGTCATGCGGGCCGTGGACGGATTTTTTAAAAAGAGAAGCCTGTCGGCAGATAATTATCTGGCCACAGTTTCCATTGACACGAGAACAGGCGAAGGCATTAAGCAGGAGTTGTTCTTCAATCATGTGTCGTACCTTTTTTTTCAGGTCCAAACCGCTTTGATGGGCAACCAGAAGAAAATAATAAACAGCATCAAGACGCAGATGTACGAGCAGGTGAAGGCAGGCATCCCGCGTGATATTATTGAGGCAAGCCATCTGACGCGTATCGCGCCGTTGTCTTTTCTGGGAAAAATAATCGACGGGCCATTGAAGGGAAAGCTCGCCACCTTCATCTTTTCGCACGTGAGCACGAACCCTTTATCGCCTGAGATAATGGGGGCAAAGATAGAGAACGTATTTCATATGCCGAGAGTCCCGGTGCCTCCGGGTCTTGGGTTCTTCTCCAATTATTTCAACGGCAGGCTCAATCTGGTAATATCATATCTCGACGGAATTATAAGTGATGAAGAAGCGAATATGCTGGAAAAGAATATTCGGGAAATGATGTAGGGTGAGGGGGAATTGCACAATGACCACTCCCTGTGATGTGCTTGTGATCGGCGCGGGTGTTTCAGGCGCAGCGGCAGCATTGGCTGCGGCGCGCTCAGGCGTCAAAACCATTTTGGCGGAGAAAGAAAACTTCCTCGGAGGCGTTGGTTACTCCGGCTTGTTCCAATATATATGCGGATTATATTTGAACGGTAAAGCCATGCCGAAGGAAACTTTAAATGACGGGATCGTCAGAGAGATCGTCAGCAATCTAAATAAATTATCTCCTCAAAGAACGATTAAAAAGATCGGGCAGGTTTATGTGCTTCCATATTCAAGAGAAGACCTGTCGTCTGTTTTTAATTCATTGTGCGGGAATGTACCGAAGTTAAATGTTATGTTTGATGCAACTGCTGTAACGGTCAGGAAGAAAGGCAAGACGATCGTTGAGGTCGGATTAAAGCAGCATGGAACCATTCACAAAATAACCTCTAACGTTGTGATCGACTGCACAGGGAATGGGGATGTTTCTGCGATGGCGGGAGCGGATTTCGAATTGTCCTCTCCGGCGAAAAGGCAACTGGCGGGATTTACCATTCATTTGAATGGACTAAAAAACGCAGACGAAACACTGGCAATCAAAGTGCCTTATCATTTATCACAGGCGGTAAAAATGAAACTGCTTCCCGCGTATTTGAGGTTTACCTCCTTCACTAAAGGAGAGTCTCCGGATGAAGGATTTTTGAAGTTGAATCCTGGCTATGAGAACAGCAGGCGCAATGAAGTAGTTTTAAAAAATGCTGAAAAGGCGCTCCGCTATTTAGCGGACAAACTGCCTTCATTTAAGAACGCCTGCGTTGCCGGGACTTCCCTGAGAGTAATGGACAGGGAGGGCAGAAGAATTCGCGGTGAATATGTTCTTACTGAAGATGATATAATCAACGCCGGAAAATTTAATGACGGCGTTGTCAAGAATTCCTGGCCCATAGAGATATGGGACAAAAGAAAAGGAACGATCTACAAATACGTCAAGTCAGGAGACTACTACGAGGTCCCCTTCCGGTGTCTGAAGGCAAAAGGAATTGATAACTTATTACTGGCAGGACGCTGTATCTCCGTCACTCATGAAGCCCTCGGCTCCACGCGGGTCATGGGCACTTGTATCTCACTTGGAGAACAGGCAGGCCTGGCAGCAGCATTTAAAGTGAAAAACGGGAAGTTCCCTTTCGGTGATATAGAAAAACCACAGAGAGCACAGAGATAAATGTTTACAATTGAAAGATAGAACAAGTTGTATTTTTTTATTGTTTATTTCTCCGTGCCCTCTGTGGTAATTTGTTTTAATATTTAAAGGAGGTCTTCATTGCGCATCTTACTTGTCAAACCGCATCCGCAGCTGCTTATAGCAAAACGCCTGCAGCAGGGGTTTCTGCATCTGGAACCTCTGGAACTGGAGATAGTTGCCGGGGGCGTGCCTGAGGGAAATGAAATAACGATCTGTGATCTGGGCATTGAAAAGGAACCGCTTGAGGCCTTCCATGATCAATTGCACAAGATAAATCCGCACATCGTCGGGTTCACCGGATACAGCTCCCAGTCCTCGATGGTGAAAAAACTGGCGCGGCTCGTTAAAGAACATATCCCTTCGGCAATTACTGTGGCAGGGGGCGTTCACGCGACAATTATCCCTGCTGATTACGCGGGAGGCGAAATTGATATCATTGTGCGCGGCGAAGGCGGGACAACATTCCGCGAGATAGTAAATCGTTATAAGGAAGGACTGCCGCTTCACTTTGGTGACGTTTCTCTCTCTCCTCAAGACCCTGACTTTCTCAGAAAAGCTGAAGCCCCGCCGCCTGAATTCCCCCCGGTAGAGGACATACCGAGACCGAGGAGAGACCTGGTGCAGCGCTCGAAATATTTCTGCGTCTGGACCTCAGCCCCTGAAAACAGCCTCGATACGATATTCCCTCAGACTGCAAGTATGCGCACCTCCACAGGCTGCGCGTTTAACTGTTCCTTCTGCGTCGTGCATCATATCATGCGCGGCAAATATCTTCAGCGCACTCCTGAAGACGTGGTCGATGAGATCAGTCAAATAAAAGAAGACAACATTTACTTCGTAGATGACGAAACTTTTTTAAATAAAAAGCGTATGACCGCTGTTGCCGAGCTTCTGCTTCAGCGGGGTATTAAAAAGAAATACATCAGTTGGGCCAGAAGCGACACCATCGCTAAAAATCCTGAATTGTTTCAGTTGTGGAAAAAAGCCGGACTGGGTCTGGTCTATGTCGGGCTGGAGTCAATGAGAGGGTCGCAGCTGGACAATTACAATAAGAGGACAAACGTTGAGACCAACCGCAAGGCCATATCCGTGCTTCGCGGAATCGGCATCACCCTTCACGCAAGCTTTATAGTTGACCCTGATTTCTACGTGGATGATTTTGTCGCGCTTGAGAAGGAGGTCCTGGACCTCTGTCCTGCCGAGGTCACTTTTACGGTATTTTCTCCTGCGCCGGGCACTGAGTTGTTTCAGAAACATAAGGACGACTTTATCTGCGACCCCTTTTTATTTTATGACTGCATGCACACCATCCTGCCGACAAGGCTCGGACTGAAGAAATTCTACGCGCATTTCGCGAGGCTGTCCAGCGTGGCCCTCAGGGCGAATCCGCTAAGGGTCAACAAGGTCAAGGTCCCAAAGAGAGAGATCGCCAGGATCATTTACCGCGGGACAAAATACATCTTCGCGCTGAGAAATATGTACAAGGATTACAATGTGCCTCAATGAATCAGAGGAGCAGAAAGTCTGGCGAAATATTTCTATACGACACCTATGAAAAATAGACAGTAGATAGTAGTAAGTAGTCGGGGAGAGAAGAAATACATGAAAGTCTTTGCCATAATAAAAAAAGAAACGGAAAACTTCAGAGACAAAATCGCTGTCATCGATGATGGCGACCGTGTGACATACGGTCAGTTGATCTCTTCCGCTGAGCTGATCGCTTCATCCCTGAAAGCTGAAGGCGTTCTTCAATTCCATCGCGTGGGGCTTCTCTGCGGCGACAGCATTGATTATATCGCTGCAAGTTTGGCTGTGCTGTCTCTTTCAGCGGTAGTCGTGCCAATCTCTACCGATCACAGGGAAGATGAGATCAACGAGATACTGGAAAAGATCGCGGTGGATTTCCTGCTTTTTGAAAAGGGCCCATACACTGATAATGAAGCCCCTGGTCTTTCATCAAAAGGATTTGTCAAAAAAGATCTTTACATTAAAAAGAGGGCCGTTAAAGAAAAACCCTGCGATGAGTATTTTAAAATCAATCCCGCGTTCATCAGGTTCAGCTCCGGCACAACCGGCGCAAGCAAAGGCGTTGTCCTGTCCCATGAGGCGATCATCGAAAGGACTGATGCGGCTGACAGAGGAATGAGAATTACCTCTGCCGATACAGTGCTGTGGGTGCTTTCCATGAGCTTTCATTTCGTAGTGACCATCCTCCTTTTTCTGCGCCGCGCCTCAGCCATTGTGCTCTGCGGTGACCGCTTCCCGGTATCTTTGATAGAAGGCGTGACCAATCACAAAGGCACTTTTATCTACGCCTCTCCTTTTCATTACAATCTGTTGGCAAACTCCAACCTGCTCTCACCCGGCCCTCTGAAAAACATTCGCATGGCTGTCTCCACGGCAATGAAACTGCCTGAGAGTGTCGCCGGTGAATTTTTTGCGAAATTCGGCATCAAATTGACCGAGGCATACGGGATCATTGAAGTGGGGCTGCCTTTTATAAACCTCTCTGAAGATGAAGACAATCGAAACTCTGTCGGCAGGGTATTGCCCGACTATGAGATATTGATTTACAACAAAGACGAAAGCGGAGTGGGAGAAATTCATATCAGGGGAAAGGGGATGCTGAATGCTTATTTTTCACCTTGGCAAAACAGGGAGAGTATTTTAAAAGACGGCTGGTTTAACACAGGAGATTTAGGCAGGATAAATGAAGACGGATTTCTTACCATAGCCGGACGCGGGAAGGACGTAATTAACTTCGTCGGGATGAAGGTTTTCCCCTATGAGGTGGAAACAGTCATTAATAATTTCCCCGGCGTGAAGGAATCGTTTGTGTACGGCGAGGACCATCCGAGATACGGGCAACTGCCGATGTCAAAGATTGTCCCGGAAAAAGATGCTGACATCCCGTTAGACGAGTTAAAGAAGTTTTGTTACCGGAAGCTTGCGCAGTATAAAGTGCCGAAAGGCTTTGAGATAGTCAGCGGCATCCCCAAAACTCCCAGCGGCAAGATCAGGAGATGCTGATTAATTAGTCAAAAACGACAAGCCGAACAGGAACTTGCTTGAATTCAGCGGGTCATTCGGTTTGACGGTATTTGCATTTGATACATGGTGCAAGCGGTAGTTCAGGTCAAGGGTGACATTTTTGTCTATGAAATAATGCACGCCGACCCCGCCCTGGTAATTGCCATTGTAATCCGAGCCCAGCCCCGGTATATCAATATTTGTGTAAACTAACCCGCCTCCTGCAAAGAAGTAGGGCACGATCTTTTCAGAAGCGGTAAAATCCCAGCACGCCAAAAAGTTTATCCCTGTCATGATGCCGTCATCAGGATGAAAGACATAGGAGATAGGCAGCTCGATCAGTATTTCATGGCGCACCTTGTACCATGATCTCCCAGCCTCTTCGGTCAGAAAATAACCGTACTGAAGTATCGTGTCCGCCTGCTGGACCCTCACATGAGTGCTGCCGAGGTTTCTGTGGGTCTGCCCGAAGCCTCCCAGAAAAGTCCAGTGGCTTTTTGCTTTGCTGAATCCCAACGGCTGGTCCTCCTGTGCAAAGACGGAGGAGGCAAAAGAAAAAAATAAAAGCGCTGATATGAAAAATATGCAGTATCTCATTTATAAATTTTGGACGATGAAATTTCAGTTGATTTTTAGATAATAGCCGCAAATTTTTATTTTTTCAACAGAGATCCTCAGGATAAAATTCATTGACGCCTTGTGAACTACGAGATAATATTTCTCTAAACAATGAAAGCCATTGCCTGCATAGGTTTATTATTTTCAATATTCATTACCGGGTGTATCCGGGCTGCTAAGGTCCCGATGGACACAATCTATTACGAAGGACCGGAGAAGGCTGGAAATTCTCATCTCATTGTTTTCCTCCCCGGAAGGGGCGACAGATTAGGGACATACATGAAGCATGGTTTTATTGATGCCATACGGCAGAAGGGATTAAACGTTGACATGGCGGAAGCAGACGCTTATGAAGCCTACTATCAGGACGGAAGCATCGGCGTCAGATTGAGGGAAGACATTATCGGACCTGCTAAGGCAAAAGGTTACAAGCATATCTGGCTCGTGGGTATCTCAATGGGAGGGACAGGTGCGCTGCTCTACGCGAGCAAGTACCCTGATGACATATCCGGCGTTATAGCATTCTCGCCGTTTTTGGGAGACGAAGAGATAATCGGCAAAATTAAAAATGCGGATGGAGTTCAAAATTGGAATCCGGGCAGGATAACCGAAGACGACTGGCAGGATTTTCTATGGCTGTGGATCAAGAATTATGAAACAGAGAAATCCCTTCCGGTATATCTTGGATACGGCGACCATGACCGTTTTGCTCCCGTAAATAATATATTCGCGACAGCCCTCCCGCGCGATCACGTTGTCGTAATCAACGGCGCGCATGACTGGCAAACATGGGAAACCCTCTGGGGAATATTTATTGAGAAACTAAGGCCGGAGATAAATCCGAAAGATTAAATTGACAGGTGATTCGTTGAATGTTATATTTAAGCACAATTCTTAATGGGCTCTTAAAATAAATTTAGTTGTTTTAATAACAGACCGCAGACAGACTTTTTCATACTCTGGGAGGGAAAGTTGCTGGTTTTTCTGCTTAATTGATTTTCAAATTATTTGTACAGTGGGAGGATAGTTCCTATCATGAGCGGGCTTTCTAATTAATCAATAACGTTTCAATAAATATTTTTCAATCTGATGCTTTGCAGATGGAGGCACGCTATCTGCAGAAAGGAGGGGGCATTTAGCAGTTCTTGAATCAACGGGCCCTTGGCCCGCAAAAATAAAATCAGCATGGGGGGACTTGTCATGAAAGCGAAAATATTGGCATTAGCAGTTATTGCAGGGGTTTTATTATTAATCAACTCTATGGCATCAGCATCTGCCGGAAGCAATGTGCTTTATAGTGAAACAAATTTAGGGAACGAGTTATGGCAATATGACTATACAATTAATAACACATCTACAACCGGCGAGTATCTTTTTAATGTCTGGTTTGATTTCAGCCAGACCGCGACAGTTACAGGTTTACCTCTTCCAGAGGGATGGATGGGCGCAACTGTTTGGGAAGGAACAAATACAACTACATATTTAGATCCTGTTTCAATTGATCCAAGCTATGACTTAGCCGCGGGTAATTCTCTAAGCGGGTTTAGTTTTATAATTGACTATCAGGCGGGGAACATTCCATTTACTGCGTATTTTGACGATCACGCAGGAAATATATCAGAGATAACTGGAACTACTGTAGCTGGGCCTGAGCCCATTAGCTCGATTCTCTTTTTATCTGGAGGGCTTGCTCTGTCAGTCAGGAGTTATTTGAAAAGGAAAAGACAAACCGCGTAGGTTATAAATGCACAGCTTCACAAATGGTGCGAGAGAGGGGAGTTGAACCCCTACGGAGTTACCCACTGGATCCTAAGTCCAGCGCGTCTGCCAATTCCGCCACTCTCGCTCGATTGATTTTAAAGTATTATTTGATACTCAGTCAAACGTGGGCCACCGGTGAGAAAGTTTTCCCTTGACATTGATAGAATCCATCTTAATAATAATCCTACGGGGTAAAAGCATGGGCCCTATAATTCACTATTTCCTGTAGAAAAGATGTGAATAAGAAATAGAGCACAATGTCCCCTATTACTTATTGGCAAATTGTAGGATATTAAATATAAAACATTCTATCTAATATCTGTTCGGTGACAACATATGACGAAATTGAGTGATATAGGTTTCGAACAATGGTTTCAAGCGCATGTCAGTGACTTGCGTCAAGAGGGTTGGAACATTACACGTGTGTCAGCAGTTGATCGCGGCTCATACCTCGTCAGAAATGAGACCAAGGAAGTCCCAGCCGAACTCGCCGGGAAATTCTATTTCCAAGTTAAATCCTCGGTTGACCTGCCGTGCGTCGGAGATTGGGTAACCGTGCAATATCACAGCAACGACACTGCGGCAATTATCCACGAGGTGTTTCCGAGAAAGACCTTTCTGCGCCGCAAATCTGCCGGTGAAAAGGTGGATTTCCAGATGATAGCGGCCAACATTGACGTCGCTTTCATTGTCCAGTCGTGTCACTTTGACTTCAATGTGCGGAGGATGGATCGGTATTTGGTAATGGCAGCTGACGGGGGTGTTGAGCCGATTGTTATTCTTACCAAGACGGACTTGATCACCCCCGAAGAAATGGAGCAGAAGCTTGCTGCCATTAGATCGAGCGCCATTACAGCCAGAGTCCTTGCCCTCAGCAATATCACGGGCATCGGATTTAACGAATTCCAGCAGGTGTTAGTCTCGGGAAGAACATATTGCCTACTCGGTTCATCGGGGGTCGGCAAAACAACACTCCTCAACCGCCTGATCGGGCAAGACGCTTTTGACACAAAGGCCGTCAGTGGAACAGGAGAAGGCATACATACAACTGCGCGCCGCCAGCTTATTGTTCTTAATCAAGGTTCCATGTTGATTGATACGCCGGGAATGCGAGAACTGGGTCTTCTCGGTGTGAGCGAAGGGGTCAACCAAGGCTTTGAAGACATTGTCCAGCTTTCCCTGAATTGTCGCTATGCAAATTGTGGCCACACGCAGGAACCCGGCTGTGCGGTCCGAGCCGCAGTCACAAGCGGTGCATTGACTGAAGATCGCTATTCCAGCTATATGAAGCTCAAGAAGGAGTCGGAGTACCATGAGCTGTCGTACATAGACAAACGGAAGAAGGATAGAGCATTCGGACGCTTCATTAAATCTGCAAAGAAACAAATGAAGGACTGAATGGACACCGAACACTTATAAGGCCTCCGGTTGTCAAGGGGCAAAGATCACCCGTCACGGATTTTGAAAAAATCCGTCATGCGAGCGGTACAAAAAACAAAATCTGACTTAGTTTCAAATTCTCCGGCAGCAGAACATGGTCTGCGCCAAACATAGAGGTTCAATAGTCTCTCCTGCCGTCCCTCAAGCTGCAATGATCTTAAAGGATTATTTGATACCTGGTCAAACGGAGTTAAATCTTAAATCATACACCTCCTTTAGATTTGCGGCTGCCTGTCCTGATTATGGTATACTTCAAAACCGGATTTGCAGGGCGGGTTTTAAACCTCGCCCCTACGGAAAGAAAGGATTTGATATACGATGAGCATTGAGCCTAACAAAGTAATTTACTCCATGATCGGGGTGAGCAAGTTTTATGACAAGAAGCCTGTACTGAAAGATATCTATCTTTCCTATTTCTACGGGGCCAAGATCGGAGTGCTCGGCCTTAACGGGTCGGGGAAAAGCTCCCTCCTCCGTATCCTTGCGGGCAGGGACAAAGAGTTCAACGGCGAGACCGTGCTCTCACCGGGGCACTCCGTGGGATTACTTGAGCAGGAGCCGCAATTAGACAGCAGCAAGACCGTGCGGGAGATCGTGGAGGAAGGGGTACAGGAAATAGTCGATGCCTTGAAAGAATACAATCTTATAAATGAAAAATTCGCGGAGCCGATGTCTGATGATGAGATGAACAAGCTCATCGAGCGTCAGGGTAAGGTGCAGGAGAAGCTTGACGCGATGGATGCCTGGGACCTGGATTCACGTCTTGAGATGGCAATGGACGCCCTGCGCTGTCCTTCGGGAGACACGCCGGTGAAAGTGCTTTCAGGCGGAGAAAAACGGCGTGTCGCTCTTTGCAGGCTGCTCCTTCAGAAACCGGACATCCTGCTATTGGATGAGCCGACCAACCACCTCGACGCTGAGACAGTCGCGTGGCTTGAGCATCATCTGCAAAATTATGCAGGCACTATCATCGCAGTGACGCACGACCGTTATTTCCTTGACAATGTCGCGGGGTGGATCCTCGAATTAGACAGGGGACAGGGGATCCCGTGGAAAGGCAATTACTCCTCATGGCTGGAACAGAAGAAAGACCGCCTTGAGAAGGAAGAGAAGTCCGAAAGCGAAAGGCAGAAGACCCTTCAGCGCGAGCTTGAGTGGATACGGATGTCACCCAGGGGACGCCACGCAAAATCAAAGGCGCGTATCACCTCTTATGAGGCGCTCCTAAGTCAGGACGTCGAAAAAAGCTCAAAGGACCTGGAGATATATATTCCGCCCGGGCCGCGTCTGGGCAATGTGGTCATTGAAGCCGATAACGTGAAAAAGGCATACGGCGACAATATCCTTGTGGAGGGCATGACCTTCTCTCTTCCGCCCGGCGGGATCGTCGGCGTGATCGGGCCGAACGGCGCCGGAAAGACCACGCTTTTCCGGATGATCACCGGACAGGAGAAGCCTGACGCGGGAACATTTAAAATAGGAGAGACCGTAAAACTCGCATATATAGATCAGAGCCGCGATGACCTTGACTCTAACAAAACTATATGGGAGATCATCTCCGACGGGCTGGATGTGGTCCAGCTTGGCAAGAAGCAGCTCAACTCACGCGCGTATGTGGCGCGGTTTAACTTCTCCGGGAGCGATCAGCAGAAGAAGGTTTCCATGCTTTCGGGCGGTGAGAGGAACCGCGTTCACCTGGCGCGGATGCTGAAGGAAGAGGCCAACGTCCTTTTGCTTGATGAACCGACAAATGACCTTGATGTAAATACCATGCGCGCGCTTGAAGAGGCATTGGAGAATTTCGCGGGCTGCGCAGTTGTCATCAGTCACGACAGGTGGTTCCTCGACCGCATCGCAACACATATGCTCGCATTTGAAGGCGACAGCAAGGTGGTCTGGTTCGACGGGAATTATTCTGAATATGAGGCTGACAGAAAAGCCCGCCTCGGCGCCGCTGCGGACCAGCCCCACAGGATCAAATACCGGCATTTGACAAGAGGATAAAGACTGGTTTCAGAAAGCACGAAGAGCGGAGCGGTGTGATTTGCTTAAGGCCTTTTTCTGCCGGTGTTGATACGGCCGGCCGGCCGGGGGCCGCGAGAGGTGGTGCCTGTGCGTGACTGTTTTTCTTTCGGGCGCATCCCATGATGTTCTTTCCTTTGTGAATAGACACCCTGTTTCTTAAAACTCCCCGATGGCCTGCGATATCCTCTAACAATAATTTCATCTGACACCGGTATGACCGGGATCTTAAGCCTGATGTAGTCTTCGATGTCGGGAAGGGAATGGACGTATTCCTCGCAGGCCAGGCTTATCGCCTTTCCTGCAGCGCCTGCGCGCGCGGTCCTGCCTATCCTGTGCACATAATCTTCCGGGTCCTGAGGCAGGTCGTAGTTGATCACGTGCGTCACCCCGTCGATATGCAGCCCCCGGCTCGCCACGTCCGTGGCTACAAGGATAGGCAGTGTGCCTTCCTTGAATTGCGCGAGCACCTTCATCCGCTTCCTCTGATCAAGGTCTCCGGTGATGGATGCGGTTGCAAAGCCGTTTGCATTGAGAACACCGTCGAGCCTTTCAACTGCCGCCCTGGTGTTGCAAAAAATGAGATATCGCCCGTCAGGCTCGCGTTTGAGTATACCAAGGAGCAGGCCTATCTTCTCGGACCTGCCGGCATGATAGATCTCCTGCTCGATCTGTTCCACTGTTATATTCTCCGGCGTCAGCGAGAACCGCACCGGGTTGTTCATATGTTCATAGCAGAGTTCAAGCACGCGGTTGGACAAAGTGGCGGAAAAGAGCATGGACTGTCTCATGTCGTAAGGGGACATCCTTCTGAGCAGAAACCTGAGGTCAGCGATAAAGCCCATATCAAAAAGCCGGTCCGCCTCGTCGATCACGAGAAACTGGGTCTTCTTCAGGCTGTAGACCCTCTGCTTGAGATAATCAATGAGCCTGCCCGGTGTGCCGATAAGGATGTCAACGCCTTCACTGATCTCCTCACGCTGTTTCCGGTAGTCAATACCGCCGTAGACGGGCAGGATTTTGAAACCGGCCGAGCCGCTAAGCAGTTTCGCCTCAGCGGCTATCTGCACTACGAGTTCGCGGGTCGGGGCTATGATGAGGGCGCGCGGCGAGGGGCCTCGTCCCGGCGAGGGCTTCAAAAGCATACGCGAGAAAACAGCGATAAGGAACGCCGCTGTCTTGCCTGTGCCTGTCTGTGCCTGGGCCGCGATGTCTTTGCCACGCAGCGCCTCAGGCAGGGTCTGCTCCTGCACCGGTGTACATTCTGTAAACCCCGCGGTCCTGATCCCCTCAAGGACCTTTTCAGGGATATTAAGTTCATCAAATCTCATTTCGTGCACCTCTACTATACATTAAGAGCAGTGCTTACTTAAAGTAGTCATCTTTATCACCGCTGTCCAATGCATTCCAATTTATTATGTACGTGACATCTGAAGTATCCATGCTTCCAGCTCGCTGTGGGACTTTGGCGCTCCGTCTATTCGCCCAAGAAGACGTCCGTTTCTATAGAGCAAAAAGGTTGGTGTGCCTTTGACTGTAAACCGGCTTGAGAGGGCCGGCTCCCTGTCCACGTCTACCTTCAGCACTTTCAAAGAACCCGCCCTCCTTGCAGCGATATCATTAACAACAGGCTCGATCGCGCGGCAATGACCGCACCACTGCGCAAAAAATTCAACAAGCAAGAGCATGGGCCAATCGTTCACTTCACGGTCGAATGTTGAGGCAGCCGCGTAAACGGGCGTCCTTGGGAAATCAAGCGGGGCCTTGCATTTCCCGCATACCGGGCGGAGCCCGAGCTTGCCCGCTGGAAGCCGGTTAAGAGTATGACATGATCTGCATCTCAGTAAAATAGAGCCAGTTTGCATAATGACCGGCACGGCAAACAGGGGCCGTGCATTTAAATATTATTATATTCAAAGGCGTCAGGCAAGAGGTGCAGCTAAACAGAGGTGCGGCTAAACGCTGACAGCTTTTTTGCTGACAGCTTTTTTGCTGTTAGCTAAAGTTCAAAAGTGCACACTTTAAGAATTAAAAGTGCACACCTTCAAGGTCCTTGTTTTTGACGTTCTGAACGTCGAGCAAATTTCCGTTGCACCAGAATCTGACCTCAGACAATGTATTATTCAGTGGATA
>JACRMS010000009.1 GCA_016214845.1 Nitrospirota bacterium
CACGGAAAGCCAGTGCTGCAAGTCGTAGTTGCCGGATGCATAATAATTCGGGATGGTCATTGTACCGTATACATACTGAATCGCACCGATGCCCGCATTATAAGTCTTACTCTCTGTCAACAACGCAATCATCAACGACGCTTGATCAAAATCATTCCCGCTGCCGTCCAGATAAGTAAGAGTCGCCCCTTTTAGAGAGCCGAAATAAGGTACGTAGTCAATGTGATTATGGACATAATCATAAATCAATTTTGGGTCATATTGCAGGCCGCGTGCGAGTTCCTTAATTTCATCGGATATCACAGTTGCGGAAGTAGCGAAAGAAGCAACGCCCATAACACCCACTGTTCCCTGTACCCCTGTTCTTCCTTGTTTGGAATTAAAGTAAGCCGTTGCCGCTTCAGGACTGACGGGTTCAGCCGTTCCCATGAACCAACCGGGACCAAGCACCTCGGCTCTTATTTGAGAAGCTGTAAGGATTGAGATTAATAAGACGAAAACAAAAAAAATTGAATACGCCTGCCTGCTTGCTGCGATTAAGCTTTTCCTCATGGGTCGTCCCCCCTTAAAGAATATTTGAAAAGAAAATTTGCAGATGGATTAAGTTAGCAGGTTTGAAAACATCTGTCACCTGTCCGAAAGGACAGGTGACAAAGAATTATTGGCAAGTTAAAATTTTGGGTTCAAAGTTAAAGCCGGCAGGTGGCTTCTCTTCCCTATTCCCCCTCTATCGCCGGCAGCGTTTTGATCTTCAGGCTGATATTTTCCAGGCCCTTGCTTATATTATCCGAAGTCGCTGGTTCTTCCTTTTTAACAGTTGCGTCTAATTCTTTGAAGGCGTCTTTTGATTCGTCTTTTACTCTCTTTATCATTTTCTGCTGGAACTCAAGGGCCTCTTTTGCGATGGCGTCTATTTCTTTCAGCCGCTCGTTATAAGCCTTCATTGTGATGGCTCCTGAATTAAACCTCGTGCAAAGCTCTTTGTATCTCGCTATGATCCCCTGCACCAGCTTGTCCCAGTTTATGCTGTTCTCCTTGCCGAGGGTGATCTCGGGGCCTACGCTGAAAAGCATATTGCCCGCCTTGAAGCCAATCGTTATGCCCGCGCTTCCTTCATAGACATCGCAGTCAAGCTTATCGGCATTTATGTATTCTTTTTTCGTTTCATCGAGGTAGATCTTCACCTTCGCGTCTGCATGGCTTGTTAGACAAAGAGATGACAAAAGGATTGATGCTGCAAGAATTTTTTTGATCATGGCCCGCCTGCCTTTCCCCAGAAGTTATTTGTTCAATTAATTCGTTGTGAAATTATTTCTATTCCTCAAGAAATCTGTTCAATGAAACGACCTTTATCGCTATTCTCCCGCTTGCGGATTTGATCATGCCCTGTTTCTGGAATTTGCTCATTGTTCTTATGCACGACTCAACAGTTGTGCCGACCATTTCCGCGATCTCCTGACGGGTGAGGGGGAAATTTATTTTCCTGTAACCGTCGTCTTCAACGCCCACCTTCTCGGAGAGTTTCAGGAGCAGCGCCGCTATTCTTTTTTCAACCCGCTCAGTGGCTATGTTCTTCAGCATCTCGTGGGCGTCCCTGAGTTTATCGCTGAAGTATCTTACTATCTCAAGCTTCAGTATGGGATACTCTTCCATTATCTTAATAAGGTTCTGGCGGCTGATCCTGATAGCGGTCGTGGATTCCATGGCCTGGGCGGACGCGGGATACGGTTTCTTGTCAAGGACGGCGACCCCGCCAAAGACATCCCCGGGCGACATGATCTCCAGGATGATGTCCTTGCCCATCATCGTGTGCTTCAGCACCTTCACGTTCCCCTCAGACAGGATATAAAACTTTTCCGAGGGATCGCCCTCTATGAAGATCGTCTCATCATTTTTGAACTTCACTTCTTCAAATAGAGAGCTCATCTTCTTTATCTCGGATTCGTTGAGAGAAGAAAATATTTCGCTTTTTTTTAATGTATCAATAATCATCGTGTCCCGCCCGTAAATTTGTCATGCTGAACTTGTTTCAGCATCTAAAAATCCCCCATATCATGAGACCCTGAATCAATACTGAATCGAGTTCAGCACAAGGTCCAGGGTGACAGCGCAAAAAAAATCTTTTGAATTTACAAAGATTATATCATATCTTTGCATTATCATTTCTCTTTCAGATGTATGACCGTCTCCTCCTCGCATTCGGTAATTACTGACCGGGCCGACGGGTCCAGGGATTTGATTTCGTAGACCCTTATCGGTTTTTCCTTGCCTTTAACAATTACATTGCCGACCCCTTTTATGGCGACATGCCCTATCCTGCTTGCCTTCACAAGTTCTATGATCTTTTTGAAGGGCAGTTCGGTTATTAAAATATTCGTGTTGAATTTCCGCGTCAGCGACTCGACCCTCGCCCCGATATTCACGTGGTCGCCGATAACGGTGTAATCCATCTTCTTGCCCTCCGCGCCTATGTTCCCCACGATCACCTCTCCTGTGTTTAAACCTATCCCGATTGTTAGCGGGGTCTTGCCTTCCGCTATCCACTTCTGCCTGAGCTCTTCGAGACGCTTGATCATGTGAAGCGAGCACCGCACGGCAAGCTCTGCGTGGTTTTCCTGTCTCATCGGCGCTCCCCAGAAGGCCACGATCGCGTCGCCGATAAATTTGTCCAGGGTCCCTTCCCATCTGAAGATCACGTCGGTCATCGCCCCGAGATATTCATTGAGCATCGCCACGACTTCTTCAGGCTCGTGTTTTTCGGAGAACGATGTGAACCCGCTGATGTCAGAGAACAGCACCGTTATCTCCCTCCGCTCGCCGCCAAGCTTCGCCATCTCGGGGTTTCGTATCAGCTCATTGACCACCCTCTCTGTGACATAGCTTGAAAACATCTTCCTGATCTCCTTTGCCTTTTTTTCCTCTATGAAATACTGGTAGCTTATGATGAAGGTCCCAGTGCTCAATACCGTCAGGAGAGGGTATATCATGTTGACGCGCGTGTTGTAAAAAATAAAGACCTCCACGTTCGCAATTACGATCAGCCCGGTCAGAAAAATATAGTAAAGAAACGCGTAAAGCGCCCTCTTCCTGCGGGCAATGAAAAATGCGGCCGCGCCTGCAAACAATACCGCGAGGAGATCAACGTGCAGGGGGGCTTTCTTTATGGGATTGCCGTTGATTATATTTGCGATGACCGTCGCGTTCTTTTCAACGCCCGGCATGTTCGCTGAAAAAGGCGTGACCTTTAGATCATAAGTTGCCATGGCCGACGTCCCGATTAATACGATCCTGTTTTTAAATACATCTTTTGGCACGCGGCCGCTGAGAACGTCTGCCGCTGATTTGTGAATAATGCTCCCTTCCCTGCCGATGTAATTTATGTGAAGCCTGCCGAATTCATCCGACGGTATTAATGTCCCGCCGAAATCAATCCCGGCCCCGCCGATAATGCTGACTTTGTCAAGGTTCATACCCTGCGCTATGGCCGCAGTCTTGAGAGAGAGAGAGAAGATATATTCATCGCCGTATTTGATGTAAAGGGTTTCCCACCTGAGCTTTCCGTCCCGGTCCGCAAGTGAATAGACATGACCGAATGTCGCTGCGCCCGCAATCGGTCCGGGAGGCAGAAGCACCCTGCTTGCCGTAACCGGCCTGACCTGTTTGAGCTCCTTAATGCTGCTGACCGCGTTTTCAAAAATGACATTGTCCACTTCACCTTTGAAATCTTTGCCTTCTTCCACATCAAAACCCAGGGCGACAACAAGCCTGTCTTTATGCTTATTCAAAGCTTCTGCAAGGGCGCTGTCGGATTCCGGAGATTCCGGTTCGGGATAGAAAATATCAATTCCCACTACCTTTGGCTGTCCTTCAAATATCTTATTGATAAGTTCTGCCTGGAGCTTTCTGTTCCACGGCCACCTGCCGAATTCCTGGAGGCTCTTTTCATCGACCAGAACAGTGAGAATATCTTCAGGTATGGTGGGCGTTACAAAAACATTTCTTATCTTAAACCGGTAATCAACCAGAAGGGTCTCAATATGGTCATCTACAATTGGTGGGCTTTTAGCGGCAAGGACGATGAAGACAAGAGTGATTAGTAGCGGGACGATTAAGGCTGCTTTACCTATCAGTTTACTCATAGCTTCTACTTAATCCTAAAAACAGCAGTTCATTACCACTGAGGCACGGAGACACTGAGAAAATAAAAGCAATCCGGGAAAACTTATGTCACCACCACGGTGAAGATGCGTCTTGGTTCTTTCTGTTATTTTTCAACCCGGGGACTCTGTGTCTCTGTGGTTAACTGCTTTTTGTAGGTTAATTTGTTCTGCTTCTTTCTTCAAAAGGCTTTCCCTGTGATCGGAGACTATTTCCCCTCTGCTGCCTTCAGCAGTGGTCCTGACAAGCTCAACCTGTCCGTCCTCTCTTTTCTTATACACCGAACCGTTGTCCTCCAGCTTTGGATAATACCTGCCGGATATATCTTCGTACAGATCAATGTTGAAAAGTTTCTTCCCTGAATTGCCTGAGGCGGAAGCGAGATGAAGCATCCCGCCGGTTTGATATACCGCGTAACTGCCGGTTTCATTTTTGTAGCCGACATAATACTTGCCATCTTCTTTATGATAAACGTCGGCATTCATGGGATAGAGGTTTTCTCCTGCAATTTCGAAATAGCTGTCCCGCACAACTTTGAATTTCTTATCGGGGTAGCACAAGGCCCATTCAGAAGTCAGCGTGTCGGGGCTGTGGGTCAGGATCGTTTTCCGCTTATCAAGGACTGTATTGCCGAGCCTGTTATAACTTGTGTGGACCACGCTGTCGCGCACTGAGACATCGTGAATAACGACCGCGTCTTTAAATGCGTTGACCGCGTCTTTGTAGCGCTCTTCGCTCCACGTGCGTTCTATATAATCATTGATGTCGCCCTGGATGAAATAGGCGGCTTCAAATTCCATCCTTGACATCTTCAGGCGCTGAGTCCTTTTCTCTGAATAAAGTTCTTTCCAGAGCGCAGTATCATGGACCGTGTCGGAGCTGAAGATCAATGTCTCGGAAGCGGTCCTGAACTTTATCCCGATATTCGGCAGGCCGTGCCATACGGGAGACTTGACAGCCTCAATGGTAAAACCTTCCGGACCTGTGTAAATGTTCTTGTCCTCTTCATAGAATATTGATGACGAATAAGGGTAGAAGCTCTCGGGTTCGACCCATTCCCTGTATTCAGGGTCCCTGAAGAGCAGCCTGGGCCTGTTGGTCTTTGAGCTGATAACTACCTTCGCCTTTTCAGGCCCGATCAAATTCCCAGCCCCGTCAACAACGCAAAGCTGAAATCTCCCTTTCCCCTGTGTCTTGGCTACAATTTTATATTTAGCCAAAGGGCCCAGGGTCTGGAAATTAACATACGCGTTGCACGGGACATCAATTATGGTCTTGCAATCATTTGACAGCGTCCTGTCAAGCGCGGGCTCCGACATCCTGCAAAGCTCGCCTGTGACTTCTTCAGACGCGAAGAGGTGGACTTTTTCGGTTATGTCAGGGGCGTACCTGTGAAAAATAACAAGATCGGTAAACCATCTCTTGTGGTCATCGTGGCAATGGGTGATAATAAGCTTGTTTAAGTGCTTGAGCCCCTTTCCGCCGATCTGCTGAAACAGCGCTGCCCCGCAGTCCAGCATAAAGTCTGATTGCCCGATGGTGACAAGGTAGCCGATGCTTTTTCCATCCCTGGAGAAAGGGCCTGAATCACCTAATATGCGTACTGTTATTCCGTCAGTCATATGGCGTTATTTTAACACACTGAGACAATCGTGAACTCGTTTGCTTTTATATAGTGAAGGGAAAAAATGTAAACTGATTTATTATCCTATACTCGCTATCCTGAATCAAGGTAATTTTCACATATAACAGAAAGAAGGGCAGGCAAACTGCCTGCCCTTCTTATTGACACTTCAGATACCAAGAATCTCTAATCCTGGCACGGAGACGGCGCCAGCGAAAAGCCTGTGTAGTCTGTGCTTCCGCCCCCCAATTCACAGATATCTTCCCAGTAGCATTCACCGCTGCTGACCTTTGGAGTGGGATCGTCATAGTCCCACTGGTTGTCTCTGGCATTTATAGCGTTAGAGGTATTGTTTACCAGGTTTGATGCTCCGCCCTGGTGATTGCAGCTCAACACATTTCTGTTGATTTCAGGATTGGCGGAATCGGATACACTGATACCTGTATCGTTATTGGTAATTGTGTTGTCTGTTATCGTGGGGGTGGCGTTAGCCCTGATCCATATACCTACAATATTAGTATTGCCGGTTATGGTATTGCCGGATATATCCGGGCTGCCGCCGCTGATATATATCCCTGCATTATTACATTCGCTCCAGTCCATGTTTTGTATGGTATTATTGGTTACCGTTGAACTATTGCTGACCTCTATTCCCGAACAGCCGCCATCAATCAGATTGTTGTTAATTGTCATGACATACTCGTTGTCGTTTACAGCCGGGCTGCTGTTTGTTATCCTGCAACCCTCTACAGAGGCCCCCTCTGCGCCGACGATTGCACCGTTCCACCAATACCAGTCATTTTCAATTTCTGTTGTATAATTTGCTCCCTGACAGTAGAGCCTTGTCCCGGTCTTGAGTCGAAGCGGAAAAGACTCACTTCCCCCCATTTCTTCTCCATCATGATAATATCCTGCCGCCACACAGATCGTCTCATTCCCATCTGTCTGTGTAAGCGCATAGGTGATCGATTGACAGGGACTGCCCGGATTTGTGCAGTTATTTTCTACATCGTCTCCGGTATTCACGTCAACATAAAGATCACATGACATTGACGGTGCACAGGTGTCAGTTGTGGAGAAAAGAAAACTCCTGCCTCCAAGTGTGTAGACACTGCCAAATTGATCTGTGATGCTCTGGTAATTGATGCCGTCGCCTTTGCTTATGCCTGAGCCGTAATCGCCGCAATTTGAGCATTCAAAGTTATTGTAATCAATCCGGACCCTTCCGTCCTGAAAAAGAACTACTTCAAAGTTGTTATAGTTATCGAAGTCTTCATCATCGAAGGTTTCGGTCTCCCATTCAATAACAATTCTCTCGGGCGAAGTCTTGTGCTGCACCCTGTATCCAAATCCATAATAAACTGAACTCAGGTCCAGGTTCCACGCCGCTATAACAGGTCCCTGCCCGCTGCCTGTGGCAAGGTCGTATTCATAGTCATTTTGTGAAGTTGAATATACGTATGTAAACCAGATATTGCCGTTGGTATCAACGGTTATCTGATTATAGGAAACGCCGTAAAACGTAAACGCCCACGGCAGTGTATAAACATCATAAACGTCATCACCCGAATTCTCTAACTCAGCCTCCGTGACCCCTTCCCACGAGTACGAAGTCTCCTGAAAAGAGCATTCGTCTGTTTCAACAGCAACCATATTTACAGTGACAATTTTACTGCTGCCGTCGAGGTCTTCATATTTCTCACCTGTATAAAGCAGCGTATTGTTGCTGTCATACGCTAAGACATTAAAATGCCTCCGGCTGCCGTTAGGCACATCGAACGACTCCGTTACATCGCCCTGCCATGTCGTCACATCCCGCGTCATTGCTGTCATGTCAGATGCGTCTATGGTGAAAGAAATTTTCGCTACGCCTGAAGGCACCGCGGCAAACGCTTCATCAGACTTTATCAGGCCCTCAAAAAATTTCTTCGCCTGCGCAAAAATTGTGTTCTTCTCTATTGCCATACTTGCGGTCTTCCCGCCGTCACTGACCTTTACAGTCACAAGCGATGTGCCGCTTCCTGACTTTCCGCCCCCGCCGCTGCTGCAGGCAACGAGGCCCGCCGACAACAACATTGCTGCGACAATCATTAATAATCTTCTCATGATCATATTCTCCCTTGTATATTAAATTTGGCTTATTAACACCTCAATAAAATATTTCATTCTTCCCTCACATCCCCCGCTGGTAAGACTGTAGAATCTCTGCATCGCTGCGGGCCACATTGCTGATGCGGGTGTCATCGAGGAGGCCATTGAATACGGCGCTGCCTACCCTAAAGCCGGCAATATCGGTGTAACAACCGAGACCAATGTAATGCGAAGCCCCTGACACAGCGTAGGACAGTCCTGCTACGTCGGTTGTCGTCGTGTCGATGGCCCCGTTCACATACAGGCGGTAAGTGAAGAGGTTGCCGCCCTGCGCAGTTCTTGAAACAGCGATGTGGTAGAACTGTCCGGTCTGAAGGGTGGTATTGGAAAGGCCCTCGGTATAAGTACTGGTTGTATGCCATTGCTGCCAATTGACCTTCCTGCTCGAATTGACCCCGACTTCTGCAAGAATGGTGTCGGGCTGATTAAATGAAAAGGCAAGACCGTTGTAGATAAAAAGAATGGAATTCGCACTAAATGACGGGTCAAGGTAGACCCAGCCCTCATAGGTCCAATCGCCATTGAAGACTGTCCCAAGATTGGCATCACCAAGTCTCTGGAAGAACCTGGAGTTCCCGTCCAGAAGACGTCCGTTGCCGATCTGGCCGGAAATAATATCAGGGCTGCCGAATTGAGTGAGATTGTAACTGCCGGTTTCATCAGCAGCGTCGAAAGAAGCAGAGACTTCATCCAGTCGCCACAACGCCACCGTATTGGCATCGAGTATGTGACCCTCCCTGGGAAAGGTGCTGCCTGATTCGGCATCGAATATCTTGATGAATCCGGGGAAGGCCGCAATGCTTCCGCCCGGGACCCTGAGTTTTAATAGGGAAGAATTTTTATAGGAGCCAAGCGGTATCTGGTTTTTCAGCACACCGCCGCAGCCATCCCCGAAATCGCAATTCATTTGGTTGAATTGAATATGGGCGATTTCATTATCGCTTTCGTCAAGCAGGTAAAATTCCATGTCCGTCATGTCGCTTTCCGGCGCGAAATGCACTATCTCAAGAACAGGATTACTGAAATTCCTGACTGCTTCAGGGACACTGAAGACCAGCGTGCCGCTTCCTTCACCGAGGGCCATCCAGTGGGGGGCCCTGTATTCAAGGTCTGAGTCTTCATTGTAACCAAACACATAACCCGGATAATCGTCAGACGTCCGATAAAAATCGATCTCTCCGGTATGGCTTTCGTAATAGCTTCCTTCCACCTGCACATCAAGCAGCACCGCTTTGCCCGACACCGAGGCCGCGTCGTATAGCTTTACAAATGGATTAATAAAAGAATCACAGTCCGAGTTTATCCTGAAATATGAACTGTTCTTGTAATCAGTAACATTAACAATGAAGGTCTGTCCCATTTCCTCGTCGTCTTCAGAGTCGGAAAAGTACGATCCGACCAGAACACCCTCATCATCATACAGAGAAATGGTTGTCCCTCTGTCCTCTTCTCTTCCGAAATTGATCTCCATTACAGGTTCTGTCATTCCGGATACGACGTCGGAGACATTAAAGACGAGGTCGTTGCCGCCTTCAATGCAAGTACCCTCCTCGCTGTCACTGCCCCAGAAGTTTGCCGGAACGGATATGCAGTTGGTGCCGCCGCCCCATTCTGTAACAGTATCAGTTGTCAATTCCGTATTAATCCGGCTTGACCCCTGACGTATGTCGGCAACATAAACACCTGAATTGCCTTTTGTCTCTATCGGCAAAAAGCTCAAATACGCATTCAGGTTTACATTCGAACCGGCAAGAATCGTTAGGGTTTCAGTATCCTGCACCGGGACCTGCCAGGTGTAGGTATTGTGATCTTTATCATCTCCGTTCAGAGCGCTGTTTGCGATTTCGTTGTCTTTATCGTCTATGATTGTGAAGCGTGAGGAGCCGGCATTAACGTAATTCACCTGAAGCTCCATTACAGACCCTCCTCTGAACTCGCAGGGAACATTCAGCGTGATCGAACTTTCACCGTTTATGGTTATCAGCCCGTTTGCGCTCACATTCGATGATGAACCGGAGCCGAAGGCCCTGCTTGTAGAATATGTGCCTGTTGAGGAGGAGATTAATCCAGTAATATCGTAGTAAAACTTGTTGATATTATCTGCAAGGACTACAGTAACAGACTCTGCTCCATTGATATCGGCAAAAGTTGTCCCTTTGTAGATAATACTGCCGCATGAATTTTTTGCCTCTACTGTAAATATCCTGCCGGGGCCGTTTGGCACATCGAATGACTCAACCATTTCCATCCGGCCCGATGTGTCCACTTCCCTCGTTAAAGTGGTCATGTCTGGACCCTGAATTGTGAATGTTATCGTTTTGACATTTGACGGTATTGAACTGGATGCAGCTACTGCTTCGTCAGGCAGAAGAAATTTGAAGAAATCTGCAGCTTTTGCAAAGAGCGCTTTGCCTGCTTCCCTGTTAATTGCTGCCAGCGATTTCTTGCCGACCGTGACAGTGACATTAGATTTTCCTCCTGACGACCCGCTGCCGCCGCTGCTGCAGCCGGTGAGGCTTATAACCATCAGGATAAAAATAATTGCTGTCATGAATTTTTTCATATGCCTGTCTCTCCTTTTCATGGAAATACAACTTGTACGCTTACAGGTGATGTTGTCGGCGGCTGCTGATCTATCGGCGGTTCAACCGGAGGCTGGACCGAAGTTATATCTTCCATCGAAGGCTGATCTTCTATCGACTGTATTACCTCTTTTGCCTTTGATGCTCCCTGTTCTATCGGGGGCAGGGTCTCAGGCGCGCCTGTCCCGGTAAACGGAGATGAAACCAGGGCTGTCTCAACAGCCTCCTGAACAGTTATCTCATAAAAGCCTACGTCGGTATCGCTGGAGAGCCTGTCCATAAGAGACGCCGTAGCCAATTCAGGCTGCGCAGGCGGCTCTCCCTCACAAACGTCAGTCTTCCAGCCGCGCTGCAACTGTACATCTCCCTTAACATTCTCATCTATGTTCCTGACCTCGACATCCCCTTCCCTGCTTACGATAGTTGCGCACAGCTTACACCCGCTGTCAGGAGAAAATTTCTCTCCGCTGTCCATTATTCGCTTACATTGTTCCCCGCCTTTTACCCACGTTTCGGAAAGTATCACAGTTCCCCTTGCCGCAGTTACTGACGTAGGAGTGTGTATTTCAAGGTCCGTGTTGCCTACGACTGTTCTCAGCTTTCCGTCGATCAGATTGAATACCGATTTCCCTCTCTTGCCCTCGTTGAACATGTATTCTTTTACGACCAGCTTTGATTTCTCTCCGAGCGTAAGGACGCTGTCGTCTTTAAAAAGCATCTTCGCCCTTGAGGCTTCAAAGGTTGTGACTGTGTCAATAGAAAGTATGCCGTCTTTCGCCTTTGCATCGAGCTCCTGTTTTTCCCTCCCGATGACCGCCTTGTTCTTTACGGCGACTATGGCGCCCACCTCATTGTCCGCAGATGCCGGACCTGAAAAACACATGCCAAGGACCATTAAAACCAATGCCGCTTTCCATCCCGTTCTCATTTTTTTAAACCTCCGTTTATGTTTATTTAAAACTTAACATTCAGAAATAAACTCGTTACCCAGCGCTCGTAATCATATGCCTCTGTATTTGAATCGTCCCTTGTGTATTGCTCCCCTGCCGTCACGCTGTATCTCTCCATGAATACTTTTGAAGCTGAGACAGAGGCTGTGTATATCCTGTCTTCCCTGTTGTCATCCGCTGCCTTTGCAGAGTCTTTATACCTCTTGTTGTAGTATTCCCCGTTAAGGCCGGCATATATCCCGGCGGGAAAACGGAATCTTAATTCTGTAAATATTCTGTTGCCCCTGTAATCCCAGAAAGTCATTGCTGTCTCATCTTCGTTATAGTAATAACCGGCCTTCGCTGAGATAAAATCATTGACAGGAACATTCTGTATTACGCCCACAATATTATCTTCACCCGTCCTGTCAGAGTTATCTTCAAAAAGGTCGGAATCCATGAAACGGGTGCGTTTATATTTGTATTCAATCTCCGTTGACAGACCCGCGCCCTCAGAGATCACAAGCGAAGGCGATATCGAAAAAGCATAATCATAATCATCCCAGCCAACGTATGCATATTCCGTGGAATATAGTCCCTTGAGGGTCAACACAGGTGAGATTAGGTATGAGCCTTTCAGCTCAAACAGGTGCTGGGTCACGTTAAATTCATTCAGCCTGCTGTGCAGGCTCTGGTAAATACTGTAAGCAACAGAGCCTTCAATGTTCCGGTCTTTATAAAAATTGTATTTGCCCTTCCCGTATAATACGGTCCTCCAGTCTGATTCCCTTGAAACATTGCTTGACAGGGTCCCGTCTTCCGGGCCAAGGACAACGTTGCTGTCATACTGCTCCCCGACTGAAAAATTTACCGACCAGGGCCTGGGTTTCCCTGTGCCGGCAAGAAGCATGAGGTATCCTCTGGCATCTTCGGCAAACTCTGTGTCCCGCCCGTATTTCAGGGTATTCTCAAAATACTCCCTCGCCTCATCATCTCTGCCCCTGTTGTAATAGTATATTCCAAGTTCAAGATTTGTCCTCGGCTCATGAGTGTTATATGAAAGCGCCTTTAGAAGGACCGTCTCAGCCTCTTTACCGTTTAAGCGGCTGAGGGCAATGCCGAGGTAAAGAGTTGCCGCAGGGTCCCCGGGTTTCTCTTTAAGAGCTGACCTGAACTCTGTCTCGGCGTCAGAATAACCACCTTTTTCAAGGCCCAATACACCTTTCGCAACGTGCTTCTGATAGCCTGCTTCATTTGCATGCGCTACAGCAGTAAACAACAGAAGCATACATACTGCAACCACCTGGATACTTCTTCTCATATCATCTCCTCTTTTTACTTTCAGATTTTGGTTGAATTTGAATGGCGGTTTAATATATATTGAACGGCTTGCCATGTAAAGGTAAAATTCACGCAATAATATTTTCTTTTCAAAGATAATATTCATTGCCTTCGGTTCAATACCATGCTTGTCAATTAAGTAAATCTTATATTAATCAGCAAGCGACATGCCACATGCTTAATCTATTGATTTTTAAATAAACTATTAAAAATGAGACTCCTTAGAGAACGCCGAAATGTTTTAAAGGTTTACACTTTGTCGAATTTATTTACACTCAGGTTAAGTCCGTCAATCAATTGCCCCTCATTCTAATTGTCATTGTGAATGATAAGAGCTTTTTCTTTATTTGAAATTCAACAACTGAAAGAATCTGTACCGGACAGCCCGCTTTGGGTAAAGGTAAAATTCACCGCTTGATTAACTGTCCGGTTGAATTAAAAAATAACCTTCATTTTCCGTCACTGTCCCCTTGGTTGACAGGACCTTCAGCGCCTTTGACACTGCTTCTCTTGATGCCCCTATGCTTGAAGCCAGTTCTTTATGTGTATATTTTTTAATTTTGAAAGTGCCGTTTTTGTCCCTCCCGCCTTCCTTCACCGCGTTATGCATCAGGAACCTCATGAGCCTTTCACTGACGTCGAGAAATACAAGGGACTCTATCACCTCGTCGGATTTCCTCAGCCTTTCCACCAGAATGGAAAGCAGGTTGATGGCGATCGAAGGGTCCTGCTTCATCGTGCCGATGAACCTGTCCCGCTTTAACACGGCAAGGGACGTTGCCGCTTCTGCCATGATGTTTGCGGAGCGGGACTTGCCGTCTATCAGGCTCATCTCGCCGAAGAAATCTCCTTCGTTGAAGGTAGTCAGGACAAATTCCTCTCCGTCAGGGCCGAGGAGGCTTGCCTTCACCTTCCCTTTGAGGACAATGAAAAGGTCAGTTCCTTCATCAGACTGGAAAACAACGTCATCGCCCTTTTTAACGGAGATGATTTTAAAATCGTCAATTATATTATTGAGATGCTTATCGGAAAAACTGCTGAACAGTGGGACCCTTCTGAGAAATTTCTCTATTAACTGTTTTTCTTTTTCGCCTATGACCATTTTCATTCTCCGGGGTCCTGGGGAAGATGGATGCCATCTTTGGTCCCGCCCACAGGGCCTTCCCAGGCGCTCAAACCACCGCGTATGCCTTTAGCTTTAAACCCCAGGCTTTTCAGAATGAAGGCAGCTGGAAATCCCCAGGCCTCCATGCCGCAGTATGTATAATATTCTTTTGACGGATCCAGCTCCGTATATCTCTTGCGCAGAAATTCAAGCGGGATATTGATCGCTCCCTGTATGTGCTCCTCCTCATACTGAGGCTGAAACCTTGTATCGATAAAGATGATATTTTTTAAATCCTCAGGAGTGATATCTTCAGGGAAAACATGTTCAAGAAACGAAGCCTTTACCGTCTTGTCGAAGTCGGACCTGGAAAGCGACAGTACAACTGTGTCCTCTATCGCACGGCACGTTGCGCTGCGCCGCTTGCCGGAGATCAAGGCCTCTTCGCCGAATCCCTCGCCTTCACTAAGCACAGCCACCTGTTCCGGGCTTTCTCTGTTTTCCTTCTTTATGACCGCCACCTTCCCGGACTTAACAACATAATACGCGTCTCCTACCTCACCTTCTCTGATAATATCTTCACCGAAGGCATAATTCTTCTCTACGAATTTATCGGACAGGGCAAACATCTTTTCCGGCTCAAGAAGAGCGAAGGGCTGGAGAGTTTTTATTTTATTGTATTCGGAATAGGCATGGGCCTTCGTACCCATAATGCATGAAATGGCTGAATCTATCTGGACAATCTCATCAAAGTCTTTTTTGTACAGCTTGTAGAGTTTCACATCCGTTTTGGCGGTGACGGAAGTAAAACGTGGAGAGCAAGTGAGCAAGGCCATCTCGCCGAAACCTTCTCCACATTTCAGGGATGTTATCCTGGCCTCCTGTCCCCATTTGGTGCTTTTAAAGACCTCGACTTCGCCTTTCTCCACCAGGTAAAAAGAATCCGCGGGGGAGCCTTCCCTGATGATGACCGCCCCTTCGGGAAGCTCAACGATTTCAAGCTTCAAAGAAAGCGCCCCCAGTGCGCCGTCTGAAAGATGAGAAAAATAAGAATACAGCTTCAGAATGTTAGGTGATAAGGTTCCCATTTTATTCCCTCCCTTACAATTAACAATGCCGGCTCAGCCGGGGACCTTTCCCTGCTCATTGCCGTTCTAATAAGGGGTCACGCCCCTTGTGAACCGCATGATCAGGTAGGTGTAAACGCTGCATGAACGCCTTCTGTATTGCCTTCCACCGGCCCCGGCCAGTTCATCAATCCGCCCTTAATACTTTTTGCTTTAAAGCCCTGGCTGTTTAAAAGAAATGCCCCAACCGCGCTTCTTGCGCCTAAAAGGCAATAGACAAAATATTCTTTTGATTGGTCCAGCTCCGAATATCTTTTTCTCAGTTCATCGAGCGGGACGTGTATGGCATTGGGTATACGTTCTTCGTCAAACTCCATCTGCATACGCACGTCGAGGAAAACCGGATGTTCTTTTTTCAGCGCCTCTTCCGCTGCGATCTCATCAAGGAAAGAAGACTTCATGATCCGCTCGAAGTCGTCATGAGAAAGTGTCCAGACGACCGCATCTTCCGTGGCCCTGCATGTGGCGCTGCGCGGAGCGCCGGTGATGAGGGCCTCTTCTCCAAAACCCTGTCCTTCATGCAGAGTAGCTACCTGCTCCGGTTCGTCTCCGAACATCTTCTTTAAAACAGCGACACTGCCTGATTTGATAATGTAGTACACGTCGCCTTTTTCGCCCTGTACAATAATATCTTCACCTGCTGGGTATTTGCGTTCTGCAAGTTTGTCCAGGATCGCTGCCATCTTTTCAGGCTCAAGCAGGGCAAACGGCTGGAGGGTTTTCATTTGGTTGTACTGGGCAAAGCTTTGCGACTGCTTTTCAGCCATGAGAGAGAATGCGGAATCCATGCGGACAATTTCTTCAAAGTCCGTCTTGAACAATTTCAGCAGTCTGACGTCTGTTTTTGCTTTGACGGAACAGCAGCGAGGTGAGCATGTCAATAAAGCCATCTCGCCGAAGCCTGCGGCATGACCGACAATTGAAAGCTTTGCCTTTTGTCCCCATTGAGTTTTCTTGAAGACCTCCACCTCTCCTTCTTTCACAAGGTAAAAGGCGTCAGCCGGCACATCTTCTTTAATAATTTCAGCGCCTGCTGGAAGTTCAACTGCGTGGAGTTTTCTTGAGATCGCCTCAAGCGCCCCGTCTGACAGGTAAGAAAAGTAACAATATTTTTTAAGGTCTTTGTAATCAGACATGAAACTACCTCCGTAAAAAAATCAGTTTTTATAAAAAATAATTAGCAGCTTCACCCTTACAAAATTTTGATATTGCTACTATAAAAAATAAATCGATAATCAGAACGTGAATAAAAATTTACTTGTTCAGCAACTCGTCAATCTTTTCCTGATTAAATCCGGTCACTGCCTCGCCGTTTATTAAGGTCAAAGGGAGTGTCATGATGCCCATTTTCCTCAGGTCATAAATAGCGGCAGGCTCTGTTGCAATATTGCGCTCGGTATATTTAACGCCTTTTTGTGAAAGATACTCTTTCACTTTAGTACAGTACATTCAATTGGTCTGGCTGTAAACGACGACCGTCTTCTCCGACATAATAAAATCCTCCATCCGTAGTAATAATTATAATTGAAAATTCAAAAAGATGATTAATATTATATAGATAATATTCAGGAAATAGCAATAAAATTAGTCTTTTAATCTCCTCATGAAACTATTTGCTGAAAAAGATTTTTTTATGCGATTTTTGTAGAATAGAACACTGTTTTTTCAATCTGGAGGATTTTTAATGACGGAAGAATTAGAAGAATTATATGATGTGATTATCATCGGCGGCGGGCCGGCCGGACTAAGCGCCGCGCAATATGCTTCCCGCGCCAAACTTAAGACAATTGTCCTTGATAAATCGCAGGCAGCAGGCGCATTGGCTTTTTCAAGCAGGATTGAAAATTATCCGGGACTGCCTGAACCTGTCACAGGGAAGGATTTGCTTGATACCTTCCGCAATCAGGCAATAAAATTCGGCGCCGAATATGTTGAAACCCGGGTCATAGGAGTAAAACTTGAAGGCGAATTAAAAGAGGTCAGCGCGCTGGACAATACATATAAGGGAAAAACCTTAATAATCGCAACCGGCGCAATGGGCAGGCAGGCAAGCATCAAAGGAGAGAAAGAGTTTCTTGGCAAGGGCGTGTGTTACTGTGCAATATGTGATGCCGCGATCTTTTTTGATCAAACCGTCTGCGTAATCGGCGACAGTGAAGAAGCCCTTAAGGAAACCGGGGTTGTCGCCAAATTTGCCTCAAAAGTTTACTTGATTTCTCCTTCAAAGACACTTAAGCTGTCTGAGCATCCTCCATTTGATACGTCTAAGGTAACCCTTATGACAGGTTATCGCGTGGTGTCCATTGAAGGCAACAGCGTTGTAGAATACGTGAAGGTCAGGAATGCCGAATCAAACGAAGAGCAGGACATTCAAACAAACGGGGTTTTTGTGTATTTGCACGGCAACAAACCCATAGTGGACTTTCTTGGCGGATCTATCGAACTTAGCGAGGAGTCCTGCGTAAGCACTAATAAAATGATGGAGACTTCCATCCCCGGCATTTTTGCGGCAGGAGATGTCATTTGCACCGAAGTACGGCAGGTCGTCACCGCTGCGTCAAATGGTTGCATCGCGGCGCTTTCCGCTGAAAAATTTATACATCACAGAAAACGGATGAAGTACGACTGGGCGAAAAGCTGAACTGCTGAAGCAGGACTTAACCGGCTGCCCTTACATCCACAACTTTGTCCACAGGCACGACGATCCACCCTTCTTCCGCCTGGAGGTATATTTCCGTCTCTCCGATCCCGACCAGGGTTCCCCGATATGTGACATCTACTGTAATGACTTCAACCTGTTTGCCAATCAATTCCTGCATTATGATTTTCCGTTCATATTTTTTACAAATTCTCCGCCCAGAAGAAAGATACACGAAATATAATACATCCACAAAAGGAACAAAATAAACGTGGTCAGCGAACCGTATATCGCGCCTATATAAGAGACATTTTTTACAACCCATGTGAAAAAGTGTTTTGCCAGCTCCCACAAGACCGTCACAAGAAGAGCGCCTGCGAAGGCGTCTTTCATCAGGATCTTTCCCTTTGGGACGATCTTATAAACGGCGGCGAAACTTAACAGTACAAGCAGAAACGGGGCGATGTATTTTAAAAAAATACCCGGCTGATATCCGAAAAAATTCATGGGAGTGCCGGCGAAGGAGCTCAGCGTAAAAGCCAAAAACAGAAAAACGATCACAAGGGTCACTATGATAAAGGTCGATAAAATGAATAAGAGGAAGTGTCTCCTCTTTGGCGCTTTAAATATCACATCCATTGCGCGCTCTATTGAATGAAAAAGCTGAATGGAAAGGAAGGCGTAAATGATAAGCGTTATCCAGCTTATGCCCCTGAAGGTAATAACGTTTCTCAGTTCATTCGTGATCCCTGAGGTAACAGACGGGAAAAAACTTATCAGCCTTGAAAGGGAAAACCGGTAAACATCCTCATTCACCCCCATAATGTGCCCGTAGAGCGCGATAATGAGAAGACTTAAAGGCACCAGCGACATAATGAGAAAATATGCTATTGACGCAGCCAGATAAAAACATTCATCCCTGAAAAATGCCGTCACGCTTTTGCCGAAGACCCTTATCAGAAACATAGGACCTCTTTACTAAAAGACCCGATACCGAACAAACACAATGACGACACCTTTAGAAAATCAGGATTAAACTTGCAAGAAAAAAAATTGGGATCGAGCAATGACAATATCTCTTGCAGAGCAAAGTTAGGCATTTCAATGTCCGTCGATTCATTATGTTTGTGAGGCATTGGGTCTTTTTTCCTACTTCTTTTTCTCTCTGACATAGATCTCTACAGGAACACCCTTGAAGGAAAACCGCTCTCTCAATTTGCTTTCAAGAAACCTGATGTACTGTGCCTTTATCCCTTCCTTGAAGTTTGTGAATACCACAAAACCGGGAGGGCTCGTCTTTATCTGTGTAATATAAGATATCTTGACCTGCCTGCCCTTGTACATTGGCGGCTCCTTTGCCGAAAGCGCCTTGCCTAAAAATTCATTCAGCTCATGCGTATCGATTCTCTTGGCCCCTTCCGCAATAATGCTGTCTACAAGAGGGAAAAGGTTCGTGACCCTTTGTTTGTTCATCGCGGATATTGTTAAGGCCGGGGCATACCTCATGAACCACAACTTTTGATAGACCTGCTCTTTAAAATCCTTCAACAACAAACCGGTCTTATCTACAAGGTCCCATTTATTCAGGAGAAGGACCGCTCCTTTTTTCGCTTCAAATACGAGTCCGGCAATTTTCTGGTCCAGTTCAACAACTCCTTCAGATGCGTCAAGAACAATCAGGGCAACGTCACAGTCCTCGATGTTTTTTAATGTCCTGAGGAATGAGTATCTTTCAACCGTCTCCGCCATCCTGCCCTTCCTGCGTATCCCCGCTGTGTCAACTATGACATATTTTTTTTTGTAATAGGAACAAATTGAATCCACCGCGTCCCTTGTTGTCCCGGGCACGGGGCTGACGATCATCCTCTCCTTGCCGAGCAGGGAATTGACAAGTGTTGATTTTCCTACATTAGGCCTTCCCACAATCGCGATCTTCGGATAATCGGTTTCTTCCTCGGCGCCGGAAGGGAGCTGCGATACAATGCTGTCCATGAATTCTTCAAAGCCGTAGCCGTTCAGCGCGGAGACCGGCAGCGGCTCAACACCGAGCGAATAAAAATCATAAAGGGCCTTTTCCTTTTTGGGGCCGTCTATTTTATTAACAACATAAAAAACCCTTTTGCCGTATTGCCTCAGTTTATCAATCAACTCGGCATCAAGCGGAAGCACCCCGCTTTCAGCGTCCAGCAGCAGGAGTATAATGTCCGCTTCCTCAGCGGCAAGAAGAAGCTGTTTGTTGACCTGCCTGCCGATGTCCTCATCAGGCTCATGCTGAAAGCCCCCGGTGTCGACAAGCAGGAAGGATTTGTCTTCCCATGAAGCCTGCCCGTAGAGCCTGTCCCTCGTTATGCCGGGAATGTCTTCTATGACGGCAAGCCGCTTGCGCACCATCCGGTTAAAAAGCGTGGACTTCCCTACATTAGGTCTTCCGACAATTGCGACAATTGGTCTTGCCATTATGCTCCACCTGAGTTGTGAGGATTCTGTTGCCGCAACCTTGCAGGTTACGATTTTATTAACTGAAAAATTATTTTAAACGCCGGCTGGAGACCGCGGCTGCCAGCCAGTCATCACCAAATTTATAGAGAGACTAATTATAGCATAAGGCGGCAGGCAGAAAATTTGACATCCAAACCCGGGTTGTTTTCATATTTTTTTTTGACAAACTGTTTTTTTTGTGATAAGTGTAAAGTATCAAACATATAAATTTGAATTCTTCACGGACAATCATTAACTTTATCTGACAGATTGGAGGGCATCATGGTTGGAATTTCCAAAAATATCTCATCCATAAAAAGAGGTATAATGTTAATCATTTTCAAGTTTGTCGCTGTTGCAATCGTAATTTTGCTGACGGCTTTTCCCAATGCCGGACTGGCTGAAAACAAAGCCGGCGCGGTCACACTAAATCCTAATATCGGGGGTTATGTGTTTGAGGGGAACCAGCACATCGATAATAACGTGGCCTATGGATTAGGCCTGGGTTATAACTTTACTGAAAACTGGGGAGTCGAAGGTAATTTCAATAATATAAATACTGACGCTGACTCTCATGGAGCAGATGATGTGCAGGCTTATATTTACCGCATCGACGGGCTTTACCACTTTATGCCTGAGAAAAAGCTGGTACCGTTTGTTGCTGCGGGCATCGGCGCCATTACGCTCAATGGAGCGATCAAAGATGACGGGACCTTCGCTTTATTCAATTACGGCGGCGGCCTTAAATATTTTCTTACCCAAAATCTTGCACTTCGCGGCGACGTCCGGCACATTCTTTTCAGAGGTAAAGATGATCAAGTCAATAATCTGATTTATACATTGGGGCTGACATTCGCGTTCGGCGGCGAAGAGAAAAAGGAAGCTGTGCCTCCGCCCGCGCCTGAGCCGTCACAGCCCAAAGACAGTGACGGTGATGGTGTATATGATGATATTGATAAATGTCCCGATACGCCTAAGGGAGTCGCAGTTGATATGTACGGCTGCCCGAAAGACAGCGACGGCGACGGGGTCCCTGATTATCTCGATAAATGCCCTGACACGCCAAAGGGTGTTGCAGTTGATATAAATGGCTGCCCGAAAGACAGCGACGGCGACGGGGTCCCTGATTATCTCGATAAATGCCCCGACACGCCAAAGGGTGTTGCAGTTGATGTTAATGGCTGCCCCAAGGACAGTGACGGCGACGGAGTGCCTGACTATCTGGACCTGTGCCCTGACACACCTAAAGGCGTCGAGGTAGATTCCAGTGGATGTCCCAGGCCTGTACCTGCCGCGAGAGCTGAAAAAACCGTAGATCTTCAAGACCTTCCTTTTGATTTTGATAAATCAACTCTAACGGAGGAAGCACAAGGTGTACTTAAAAAGAATATACAGACCCTGAAAGAAAACCCCGATGTCAAAATCCGCATTGAAGGACATTCATGCGCTCACGGGCCAGATGATTACAACCTCAGATTGAGCGAGAGAAGGGCAAACGCCATCAAAGAATATTTAATTAAAGAAGGAGGGATATCTCCTGATAGAATGAGCACGATTGCCTATGGCGAAACCAGGCTGGCCATGCCTGAAATACCGACCCCGCAGAATAAAAATTCAATTGAGGCAAAAACCAACAGGAGAGTGCATTTTGAATTAATTAAATATTGACCTTATAATAAATAAACCATTTAGACAGGTTACGGCAAGAGTTAAAGCTTTCTTTAATTCCTGCCGTATATTTTATCGGGATGTTGAAGATTTCAGTATACAGGCCTTTCATTGTTTTACTCTCCGCTGTCTTGCTTACCTCCTGCGCTGCGCAAAAAGAAAAGCCGATGATCTCAACCCCGTCTGGAAAAGAAATAACGGTTGAAAACAATACGATACCTGACAGGAAAGAAGAAGTTAGGAGTGAGGAAAAAGAAAACAAAAAACCCGCTCAACCCTCTTCCATACACTGCGAGGAGAATACCGACACGAATTTCAATATCAGCGGCATGAAGGTCCTGCCCTTTATCAAGACCGCATTCTTCGACATGAACGGAGACGGCTTGACGGACCTGATAGCAGGAGGCAAAAACGGATTGCTTTATTTATATCAAAACTCCGGAGATCCGCAAATCCGTTACTGGAAGCCGGTGGAAGAATATTTCAGCGGGGTCAATGCAGGGGCATTTTCAGCGCCTTCAATCGGCGATATAGACGGCGACGGAAAGGCGGAGATAGTCATAGGCACCGGCGGTTTTTCATCTGATTCGGGCCGGATATTGATCTTCAAAAATACGGGACCAGCGGAATCACCGCGATGGAGAAGGACCGATGGGACTGAAATAAAAATCGGCAATGACGCCGCTGTAACAATTGTTGATTATAATTTTGACGGAGCTCCCGACATAATAGCCGGAAACTCAGAAGGTGAAATATCCTTTTTTAAAAACATTTCAACAGGCAGGGACGTCAGGTTCGCGCGCGACAAGTCCCCTCTGAATAAACAGTCATTTGATAAATATGCTGTTCCCGCGGCGATAAAACTGAAAGACAAGATCGTCCTGGCCATAGGCACTTCAATGGGCAAGCTCTACATGTTTGAACTGGAAAAAGACGGCAAAAAGGTTTCGCCGAAGAATGTGAAGATCAACCTTTACGCAAAGAGATTTTTGTCCCCGGCATTTACAAATCTCCTGAATAAAAGCCGGTTCGACCTCGTGATTTCCGACGGGGACGGCATCATTTCATATTATGAAAACAGAAAAAATGATTTCTCCGCCTGGGAGAAAATCCCTGAATTGTTCAATAACAGGATATTTGCAGGACCGGCCTGCGCCCCGACAGTTTGCTCCATCGGCAGCAGGCTGTATATGGTAGTCGGCAACATGGACGGCAGATTAAAACTTTATGAGTACAGGAACGGACCCGGGGGCCTTCCGTGGGTCGAGAAAAAAGGATATCTTGATGACATCAAGGTCTCCGGTTTTTCACGCGGGGTCCTCGCAAGATGGGAAGGCAGGGACATCCTTATTACAGGGGAAAGCGGCGGCGGCATCAAGGCATTTGTTAATACCGGTCCAGAGGAAACGCCTTCATGGCGAGAGGAAAAAAAGTTTTTCAAAGGAGTACGGAAAAACTATCACAGCACCCCTGCCGTTTTTGACCTGGACAATGACGGAAGATTGGAGTTGATCACAGGAGCTGATGATGGAAAGATATACACATACAAGGTCAAGGAAATAATAAACGGCCTGCCGGTGTGGGAAGCGATCACGGGGCTGTTTGACAACATACAAGTCAAGGGTTTCTCCACGCCTTCCGTTATCAGGGTTAAAGATATTCTTTATCTTTTTGTAGGGCAGGAAGATGGAAAGATAAGAACATATACTGTTGAATTACCTGATGTCGGCAAATCCCGTATTGATCTCAATAAACTTGTATTTATGGAAAAAAATTTCCTGAATGAAATCAGAATGCAGAGCCACAGTTCTCCTTACCTGATCATAAATAACGGCGTAATTGAGATGATCTCAGGTGATTACGACGGCAACATCCGGCACTTCAACTGTATTCACGGCTAACTTACAAAAAATAAAACGTTAACCTTACACCCGCAAAAAAAGGAGGAGGACAATGTTTAAAGAATTTAAAGAATTCGCAATGCGCGGCAGTGTCGTTGATATGGCAGTGGGTATTATTATCGGCGCTTCATTCGGCACAATTGTCAACTCGCTTGTTGCCGATATGATCATGCCGCCAATCGGTATGATACTGGGCAATGTCGATTTCTCAAATCTGTTTCTCGTATTAAAGCAGGGTGCCCAGCCCGGCCCCTACGCCTCTATCGCAAACGCAAAAACCGCCGGAGCGGTCACAGTCAACTACGGCCTGTTCCTGAACACTATAATCAGCTTTATCATAGTCGCGTTTGCAATGTTTATTTTAATAAGAGGCATCAATCAGCTTAAAAAGAAAGAAGAAATCCCGCCTCCTGCCCCGTCAACAAAAGAGTGTCCCTACTGTCTCTCAACAATTCCGGTTAAGGCCGTCCGCTGCGGACACTGCACCTCTGAGCTGAAAACAGTATAGATTTGCAGGATAAATAACATATCCGCCGGATATCCAGCAGTGATTATCGTCACTAATAAATTCCTGTGAAATATCCGAATATATAGATATATGACAATTGCGCGGACAAATTATAAATTGACCGGATTGCCTCATACATGTTATATTTTTTTAATGATGCAGACGATTTTTATATGCGTATTTTTATTGTTCTCCATCGCCTCGGCCTCTTCCTACGCGGATATTTACAAATACGTTGATGAAAACGGCGTCACCTATTATACAAACGTTCCGCAGGACAAAGATTACAAAAAAATCATAACTGAAAGAAAAGAAAAAGACGTTTCAACCCGCGAATACCGCGAATATTACGATGAGGTGATACACAGCAAAGCAGCTGAATACGGGATAGAGCCTTCGCTTGTAAACGCCATAATCACAGTGGAATCAAACTGGAACTATAATGCGCTGTCAAACAAGGGGGCCATGGGGCTCATGCAATTAATGCCTTCGACCGCAAGTGACATGTCGGTAAGCAATCCCTACAACCCGGAAGAAAATATCGAGGGCGGTATCAGGTATCTCCGTTTCCTGCTCGACAAATTCAATGACGTTCCTCTTGCCCTTGCCGCATACAATGCCGGCCCAAGGACCGTGCAGGAACACGGCGGGATCCCGGCGATAACAGAGACGCGGCAATATGTAAAAAAAGTGCTTTCCATTTATCAGGGCAATGCGAGCAACAACTTATACAGCAGGCGGGCGCAGATTTACAAAGTCACCCTCGAAGACGGGACTGTCCTCTTCACAAACACGCCATTCGCCTATCAGAACAACAAAGTTTCAAAGTTTTAATTCCGTACCTTTAAAAAAATCCCCCATGTCAGTACAAAAAAAGTTAACCACGAGCGCGCTGAAATTTTTCATGTATAATATTAAAATTCAGCGCACGGGATTTTATTTCTCCGTGTACTCTGTGCTTTAATAGATGACGATGACAGACAAAGAAATACTGCGTGAGCAGATATTAAAACTGAAGGAAAAGCGCAACGCCATTATCCTTGCGCACAATTATCAGCGGGAAGAGGTTCAGGACATTGCCGATTACACGGGCGATTCACTTGAACTTTCCCGTAACGCGGCCACTATAAAATGTGACGTCATCGTATTTTGCGGGGTCAATTTCATGGCTGAAAGCGCATCGATACTCTCGCCTGACAAAATCGTCCTTCTCCCTGAGATTAACGCGGGCTGCCCGATGGCAGACATGATCACAGCCGGCAGCGCGAGAAACCTGCGTACACAATTCCCCGGCTACGAATATAAAGGCGGATATAAGTATCCTGCGGATTTTACTTTAAGGGACATCAAAAATCTTCATCCCGGTGTCCCTGTCGTCACATACGTAAATACCACTGCTGATGTAAAGGCGGAAAGCGATATCTGCTGCACCTCGGCAAACGGCGTGAAGATAGTTGAATCACTTGATTCCGATAAGGTCATCTGCGTGCCGGACAGGAACCTCTCGGCGTGGATCGCGAAAAATACAAAAAAACAGGTCATAGCATGGGACGGCTTTTGCCACGTTCATGACAGGGTCACACCAGACGATATAATCAAGGCAAGAAAAGACCATCCTGACGCGCTGGTGCTTGCGCATCCTGAGTGCAAGATAGAAGTTTGTGAAATGGCCGATCATGTCACAAGCACCTCCGGGATGCTCAGGTTTGCGAAATCATCTGACGCCAAAGAATTCATTATAGGGACTGAAACAGGACTTCTTTACAAGCTGAGAAATGATAATCCCGATAAGACGTTTTACCCTCTGCGAAAAGACATGGTTTGCCCGAACATGAAGAAGACAACACTTAAGAGCGTCTTTCATGCGCTCGATACCGTAACTTACAAAATAAAGGTCCCCGAAGAGATACGCGTGCCTGCCAAAATGGCGCTTGACAGGATGCTGGAAGTAAAATAAATAATCAAGTGTAAGAAAGATAAAAAATGCTTCAGAAGTTTTTCAGATTGATCACCTTTGTTGACCTTCCAATCAAAAAGAAATTCACGCTCTTTTCCCTTGGCGTCCTCTTCTGGTTCGTTGTGATGTTTGCAATAAGCATTGCTGCAAATTTTTACATCAACAGTAAAACCGGCGGCATCGTCAAGGAAGTCACCACCCTCACCTTTTACATCTTTACCGGCGTTCTTTTAATAGCAACCGCGCTGCTTGTAATTTTTACAATATCAATCTCAAAGGCCATTGCCAAGCCGGTCAATTTAATCACCGGACAGATCCGCGCGCTGGGAGAAGGCGAAGTGGATTTTACAAAGAAGATCGATATCAGCTCAGAAGATGAGATAGGAGTACTTTCAAAAGACTTCAATACTTTGATGGATGAAATTCATGAACTGAACACCTTCAAAAAAGTCATTGAAGAAGACGACAACATTGAGGATGTTTACTCGCGTCTCGGCAAGGCCTTCAGCGAAAAGATCGGCCTGAATGAGTTCATCATCTACGAGGTTTCCAACGGCCAGAAGATAAGGCCGGTTTACCCGATCATACTGAATGACAGGGACATCTTCTGCAGCGAGGAGATCCTGCATAACTGCGAGCTGTGCAAGGTCAAAAAAACCGGGCATATAATCTCCTCTGTCGAATACCCGGACATCTGCAGACAGTTTAAACCAGGGACCGGAAAGGTGCACGTTTGCATCCCGATGATTATCGGCGGCAAGACAGGCGGTGTCGTCCAGTTCCTTTTTGATAAAAAAGATTACAGCGTTGAAGGGAAAGACAAAAGGCTGTTCAAGGCAGAGCGGTACATAAAGGAGTCTCTCTCCGTGATCGAGGCGAAAAGGCTCACAAATACCCTGCGTGAATCGGCGCTAAAAGATTCCCTGACAGGTCTTTATAACAGGAGGTTCCTGCAGGAGTACACCGAGACGCTTGTGGCCGGAGTGCTCAGGAGGCAGAAAAACGTCGGCCTGATGATGTGCGACCTGGACTTCTTCAAACAGGTAAATGACTTTTACGGGCACAATGTCGGAGACAGCGTCCTTAAAGAGACTTCGGAGATCATCAGGAAATGCGTCAGGTCGTCCGACCTTGTAATACGTTTCGGAGGGGAGGAGTTTCTCGTGCTGATGCTTGACATCAACGCTGGTGAGACAGTAAAGGTAGCTGATAAGATCAGGGACACCGTCGAAAAAACAAAGATAAAGGTGTCTGACGGCGTGATTAAAAAGACCATCAGCCTCGGCGTAAGCGAATTCCCAGTGGATACCGAGAGCTTCTGGCAGGCGATAAAGTTCGCCGACGTGGCCCTTTACAAGGCCAAAGAAACCGGCAGGAACAGGGTCGTGAGATTCAATGAGGCCATGTGGACCGCGAAGGAGTTTTAAGAAATTAAATTTATACCTATCAAATCATTAAGAAGATATGGTAAACTGTGTTTCTAATTTTTATCCAAGGAGGTGAATTGTTTGGGAAGCGTTGTAAAGTGGCGTAAGAAGAAGATGAGCAAGCACAAGCACAGGAAGCTGCTTAAAAGAACAAAACATCAGAGGAGAAAATAGGATTTGTTCTCATTCATTTCTTTTATATTTATTGCGTTAATAAAAAAGGGCCGGTAATACAGTTCTTTTCTATTTCACATCTCTGTTTTTTTCTTTAATAAACATTCTCAAATCCTGGTTAATAAAAAAATAAACATCTGTTTACCGCACTTATGTTTATTTTTCTCCTGCCTGTTTTAACCCACGTTATTCATGGTGTACTCTGTTCCAATGATTGCTGAAATGGAAGTCTGCGGAAGAATTTCTATGCGACACCGCTTTAAAAGCCGATGGCAAAGAGCAGAGAGCTAAGAGTTAAAGGCATAAACACAAATTGCACTGAAGCAAAAATGTAATAAGTCGTTTGTCGATTATAGAAATTCTGGAGCAGACTTCCATTTCGGCAACCAGGAAAGTGATAAGTATTCAGGAACGTAAATAACCCGGTTTCAAAAGTCATCAGGATCAAATAATTTGCTTGATAGAAATCTCCTGATGGTATATATTATTCAGAGCTAAAAAACACATCATATTGTGAGGCAAGGAGCATAAATTTACTACATTTAGTGGATATCATCTTAATTTATAAAAGGAATAATTTATGAAAGTTGAAAGACTGGAGTTAATAGGTTTCAAATCATTCGCGGACAAGACAGTGTTTAATTTTCATCCAGGGGTAACCGCCATTGTCGGTCCGAACGGCTGCGGCAAAAGCAATGTCGTTGACTCTTTTAAATGGGTGCTCGGCGAGCAAAGCGCCAAGAGCCTGCGCGGCGACAGCATGGAAGACGTGATCTTTCTGGGGTCCGCGACAAAGAAGACCAAGGGCCTGGCCGAGGTCACACTCGTGCTCTCTGATATCGTCAAAAATTCCTCAAACGGCTCTGAAGATGAAAGCAAAACCACAATAGAGCAAATCTCCGTTACGCGCCGTCTCTTCAGGTCCGGCGAAAGCGAATACCTGATGAACAAAGTCCCCTGCAGGCTCAAGGACATCAAGAATATGTTCCTTGATACAGGTCTTGAGTTGAAGGCTTATTCCATTCTTGAACAGGGACGTATGGACCAGATACTGAATTCAAAACCCCAGGACAGGAGATTCCTGATCGAGGAAGTCGCGGGCGTCATGAAATACAAGGTCAGGCGCACCGAGGCCCTGAACAAGCTTGAGGCGTCCAAATCAAACCTCCAGAGGCTTCAGGACATTATCACCGAGGTCAAGAGGCAGATAAACACCATAGACAGGCACGCAAAGAAGGCGGAGAGATACAAGAGAATTTTTGAAGATCTTAAAGACATCGAACTGCGCATCGCTAAGAGAGATTCAAAGGCGATGCAGGATGAAATATCCGGCCTGACCCTGTCTGAAGATGCGCACAAGGGAAATGAAGCGGAGCTGTACGCAAACCTCCACGCGACTGAGGCGTTGATCGAGGAGAAAAAGCGCATATGCGTTGACACTGAAAAGCATCTGAATGAGGTCAAGATGCAGCTCTATTCCTTTGAAAGAGAGACCACCGAAGACGAGGGCAAGATAGCCCTGCTTAAAAGCGACTGCGAAAATTTAAGGGAAAAGATCGGGTCACTCCAGAGACAGGACGGCGAACTCGACGCGCAAAAAGAGACTGCCATCCAGTCCATAAAAGAGAGCGAAGATTCTACTGTGAAGATGGAGCAGGAGCTTACCGGCCTTGAGGCAATGCTTGCGGACAAGAACGATGCCTTCCTTTATGCAGAGGAAGAAATAAAAGTCATGGAACGCGATCTTGAGGTCCAGAGGAAGGGCCTCTTCAACAAGGCGGAAGACATCAGCAATATGAAAAACGAGATGAACCATCTGACCTTCAGCATCGAAAATATCATCAGGAAGGCTGAGAAGAGTTCGCAGGACATTACTTCGCTGAATGACTCGCTTTTGTCAACTCAAACAGCTACAGAGGAAACAAAGAACGAACACCTTAAGGTTTCGGCTGAAGTGAATGAAACAAAGAAGGCCAAAGAAGACCTTGCAAATAAATTAAGAGACAAGAAGACCGAGCTTTCCTCAAACGAAGAGTCCCTCTACCGGGAAAGGGAGGAATTGGCAGGGATGGTTTCCCGTCTTGATTCACTCAGTGAACTGAACCAGTTGCAGAGGACTGCTGTTGATGAACACGTAAAGGCGCTCTGCCAGGTCGCAGATATATTTGAAACAACGTCGCAGTACGAAACCGCGATAGAGGCTATTTTAGGAGACAAGCTTAACGCGGCAATTGTCGAAGACCGCAATGAGATCGCAAGGGGACTTCAGTTTGTCAGGGAGCAGAAATCAAAACGGAGCGGTTTTATCGCCGCAAACTCAGAAACACATTCGCCTGATTCAGGCCACAATTTTACGGGCAATGGAATTATCGGGGCCGCGATCAATTTTGTCACGGCCAAAGACGATTTCCAGAAAATCGCGTCGCTGCTTTTGAGCGATGTGGTGCTGGTTGATAATCTCGATACCGCTTTCTCTCTCCGGGACACGGAAGCGGGCGCGAAACAGCTTTACCTTGTAACTCTTGACGGAGAGGTGCTCGAACCCTCGGGCGTTGTCTTTGGCGGAAGCGGCAAAGAGGTGCTCAAGATAAAGAGGATGATAAAGGAACTTGAGCAGGACATAACGGTCAGGAAGGGCAGGATCACCGAGGCTGAAAGAATCGTTCTTTTAAACAAGGAAGAGATCGTATCAATAGAAAATGAGATCATTTCCACCGACGCAAAAATCTCCAGCCAGGAAAAATACTGCCACACACTGGAGATCAAGATAACGAACCTCATAGAGGAAAATGAACGGCTCAGGAAAAAACATGAATTCATCTCCCTTGAAATAAATGATGACCATGCTGAAAAAGACAATCTGAAAAACCTTCTCGATGACAAAGATTCCATATGCAGGAGGCTTGAGGAAGAGAAACTGGACATCGAGGAGCAAATAAGGTCTGTACAGGAAATGATCTCAGGCAGGAGAGAATCCCTTGAGGTGCTACGCTCGGAGCTTACAGAGATAAAACTCAACCTCGCCTCCACAAGAGAAAAGATGACCTCGATCAAAAGAGAAAACGAAAGGCTCACCCAGTTCATCCTTGATATAGAAAAGAAGAAGGAAGACATGGCTGACGAGCGCGTCGATATCGAGCAGAGCATCAGCCATAAAGAACAGGAAGTGGTTGAGAAAGAGAACGCCCTGAAAACCAAGATCGTTTCGGTCAGCGAATTGCAGAATGAGGTCTCAAAGATCAGCGATATACTTGAGGCCAAAACCGCTGAGCTTTCAATTATTGAACAGCAGCAAAAGTCTCTTGCGTCAGGGCTTGATTCAGTCCGCACCGAGCTCAATCACATCGAGATGAAAAAGATGGAGTTGTCCATGAAGCTCAACTACCTGAAAGAAGACATCAGAAAGACGTATTCACTTGAGATAGAAACAGCGGAGATCGCGGACACGGTTTCGCAGGAGGAAGAGGAAAAACTTTCACGGCTGAAAGACCAGATCCAGGAGATAGGGCCGGTGAGCCTCGGCACCCTTGATGAATATGAAGAGCTCAAATCGAGGCATGACTTTCTCACAAAACAGCGCGATGACCTTTTGGCAGCCATAGACGCCTTGCAGGACACGATACAGAAAATAAACAGGACCACGCAGACGCGTTTGCTCGAAGCCTTCAACGCCCTGAATGAAAAATTCAGGGAGGTATTTACCACACTTTTTGGAAAAGGACGCGCAGAGCTCCACCTCACCGATGAAGGAAATATCCTGGATTCGGGCATTGAGATCGTGGCCCAGCCCCCCGGCAAGAGACTGCAAAACCTCATGCTCCTTTCAGGCGGTGAAAAGGCCCTGACAGCGCTCTCCCTGCTCTTTGCGGGATTCATGATCAAACCCACCCCGCTGTGCATACTGGACGAAGTGGACGCCCCGCTTGATGAATCAAACACAGACAGGTTTATCCACCTGCTGAAAGAAATGTCAAAGGGCATCCAGTTCATCACCATCACCCACAACAGGCGCACCATGGAAGCCGCAAACTTCATCTACGGCATCACCATGGAAGAACCCGGTTCGTCAAAAGCAGTTTCCATGCAGCTTGCAGAAGCGGTGTGAGGGACGTTCGCCGCATGTTGTTTAGCACAAGGTTGATGTAACAAGCAATCTTCATACAGATCAGTTAATCAACATGAAAATAACATATGACAAAAACAAATGGTTTTACGAAAATGACCAAAGCAATGACATCAGATATGTTTTAGGAATAAACGGAAACAATCCCCTCTTATGCTTCAGAATAAATCCAAGTACAGCTAAGCCAGACAATCTTGATACACCTTAAAATCTGTTGAACGACTTTCTATTAAAAATGAGTTTGACAGTTGGATCATGCTAAATATCTATCCGCAAAGAGCCACAAACCCTAATAACATGCACAAAGAAATCGACAAAAAGATTCATAAAAGAAATCTGGAATTCATTAAATCACTCTTTTTAAAAAATCAAATAAATATTTTGGCTTCATAGGGGACTTTGATTGAAAAAAGAATTTACTTGATGGATTGTTTAATTGAAATTTATAATTTGTCAAAAAAATACGACTGCAATTGGCTGACAATAGGAAAAGAATCAAAATTTGGACATCCACATCACCCACTCTATTTATCTTCTGAGGATAGGATAAGAAATTTTAACATTGATAGTTACATTGAGAAATTAATAAAACTCGTTGGTTAACACTCATTGCAACAATAATAAATAACATTTCTAATAATCAATAATGTGGGATTCGAAGAATTATCGGCTGTGTCGTCCCTCTGCATAAAGAGTTAGCTGTTGGCACATTACACGGCATTTTAAAACAGGCAAAACTGAGCGTTGAAGAATTTATGTAAGACTTATAATATCAAAAGACTTCCTTCAAACTTTTCTACTATATTTGCAACGTAATCAGTAATCGCTCCCTAATTCATCTTCTTCTTATGACACTTCTGGCATAGCTCGAATATGGTCTCGACTTCAAACGCCCAGAGGTGGGGATAATTCGAGGCGTGGGGGTTGTGGCAGCTTGCGCAGGTGAGTTCCTTCCCTATTCTCACGGGATCAGGACGGTTATGTGTGGGGTGGCCTTCGGTAAACATGGAGCCGCCGAGGACGTGTGTCCCGGTGGCTTTTTCAGCGTGGCAGTTCACGCACAGGTTCCACGTTGGCTTTACAAGATTGAAGGGGTTCTCCGATGCGTGGGGGCTGTGGCAAATGGTGCATTTGCCGAGGGTGACAGGGCCGTGCGTATATTTCTTGCCGCTCCATTCGCTCTTCTGGTCAGTATGGCAGCTGAAGCACAATTCCGTGTCTGGTTTCTTCACTGAATATTTCGGGTCTGTTTTGGGATCGTGGCAGCTCAGACAGCTCCAGACTGCGGCAGGCCCGTGGACATATGTGTTGGAGGTTATTTTGTTATGGCATGTATAACAGGTGGATGTAACGGACAGCAGGGCCTTTTTGTCCAGGTCTTTGAATGTAGAGGGGTTGAGGGGTTTCTTATCATATTCTGTCGGAGACATTATGTGGCATTTTGAGCACTGAGACCATTCTTTCATATGAAAGGAATCTTTTTTAAAGCCCGCCGGGGGGTTGATATACGCCCCGACAATGTCCGACCTGCGGAAGACTTTTATGGTGGTATTGAATACCTGGTAATCGCCTTTGAGGGCTATGACATTTATCTTGTTGACGCCAAGCTTCAGGGGAACGGAAAAACATTTATATTCGAGATCCGAGATGATGGTCAACGGGTCTTCATTGTCATTGACATAAACCTTTATAGCATCCGCGGAACCCGCGGGCACTTTCAGCGATATCTCCGCGATGTTGTATTCAACGACCGTGCCGTCGGGAGGATATTGGAGGGTTATTTTTTCGTGGTCGGCTTCGGCATTCAGGAGGGACACAAGAACAAGGACTATGCTGTAAAGAATTGTCCTTACTGGCATTTAGATATGGCCGAGGGGAGGACCTGTTTCTTAATGATCTTCTCCATAGCTTTTTTATACATTTCTATCGCCTTGTCTTTGTCGCCTTTCTGCTCGTACGCCTTTCCGAATTCATAATATGTCATTTGCGGATACGGATTTGCAACTGCCGCCTTTTCAAGGACCTCAAGGGCCTTATCAACTTCCCCTTTCATTACAAGCGCGCCGCCAAGCCCTGTCTGCGCATCATGGGAATTGGGGTCCAGTTGAAGGGCCTTGTTAAAGGCCTCAAGCGCCTTGTCCGCTTCTTTCAGTTCGAGATCGAGAAACCCTAGGAGGATGTATGATTGCGCCATCTCCGGCTTCGCCGCTATAGACCTGTTCACCAGCTCTACCGACTGGTCAAGGAGTCCTGACTGGGTAAATTTTAACGCGAGGTTATACAGTCTTAATGCCTCAAGCATTGCCTTGTCCTGTTCCGCTTTATGAGGGGAAAGGATTTCATTCAGTTCTTTTTCATCTATTTCGCCGATGAGTTTTTTGATATACCCTTCGAGAGTATTCTTGTACGTAAGCGGATGGCTCGGTATGTCATAGACAAGAACGCCCTGCTTATCGATGATCACAGTAGTGGGATAAACCCTTATTCCGTAACTGCTGTATAACTGCCTGTCAGGGTCTATCAGTAATGGATAGTCTATCCCTTTCTCCTTAAGCACCCCTATCGCGTCATCCTTATTATCGGTATCGGAAATAACGCTTAAGACCCTCACGTCTTTTTTCTCATATTTTTTCAGTTCGTCATATGCGTCTTTTAAGGCAAGCGCTGAGCGGTCATGCGCCGTACGCCAGTATATGACCACAACCACCTCGCCCTTATAATCGCTGAGCGATACTGCCTTGCCGTCGGTTGAATTCAGGGTAAAGGCCGGAGCGGCCTCACCAAGTGAAATACTGATTGCTTCCGAAGCAGGACTGAACACCATCAATAACGCAATGAGGAACGTAAAGAATATCATCCGTTAATCTCCTTTTTCTCTCTATCATACTTCTTCTGTTTATGGCATCCCGGCATACAGCTTCCGCCGGTTTCGGTCTTCTGATAATTAAGCGGCAGGTCCCAGCCTCCGAAAGGCACGGCTTCCCTGATATGTTTCGGGAAATTGCTCGCGTGCGTCTCGTGACACGCGCGGCAGGTCCTTCCTTTTATTGCCTTGTTTACATGCACGAAGTGGAGATTTGTGTTTCCGTTCCTGAAATTGGTCAGCTTTGTTGTTTCGGGATTGAGCACGAGCGTCTTCTCATGGCAGCTGAAACACAGGTTGTAATTTTCAACCGCGAACGGTTCATAAAATGTAGCCGGGTAAAAGTTCCTCAGTATCCTGAAATTGTTTGAGCCGTGAGGGTTGTGACAGCCGGAACAGTCTTTCTGTTTTATCGGGCCGTGCTGGTCCTTGTTTTCACCAAACCATTTCTGCATATTCATGATCGGCTTGCCTGCCGCATCCTTGTATTCCTTGTCGTGACAGCTCAGGCATAAATCCATGGGTTCTTTTATCAGGTTCTTCGCGATATTTGAATTATGCGCATCGTGGCAATTCAGGCATGATTTCTCAGTTTCAAGCGCTCCGTGCTTTACAGTTACAGAAGCCAACTGGTCTTTCTTGTCTTTATGACAGTTTAAACATAAAGTTGGAGAGGAAGACTCAAGCATAAACTGCTTTGCCGCTGAATGGGGATTGTGACAACTGACGCAATTTTCAGAGACGGGTTTATGCACAAACTGGGAGTTGTGAATAGTCTCTGCCTTGTCGGTGTGACAGTTAAAACAGAGCGCGGGCCCCTCGGCTTTTAAATTTTTCGCATAATCCGCGGTATGCGGGTCATGACACGCAACGCATCCGCCTACAGCGGCAGGACCGTGCACAAAAGGCTTGCTGACAAGGGCTTCATCGTGACATTGAAAACAGAGTTCGCCGCCTTTGGCTTTTAACTGGAACTTGAAGGCCGAGCCGTGCGGGCTGTGGCATTCCGTGCATTCATTATTTTCCAGGGCGGTATGGGTGAATTTTTTGGGTTTGAATTTTTCATGACATGAAAAACACTTGTCTGATATCTTTTTTATCGCGCCGAATTTATTGTTCTTCGGATCATCTTTGTGTTTCGGCGACTCGCCGTGACATACGGCGCATTGGCTGGCAGCAACAGGACCGTGGACAAATTTATCTTTGCCCATCTGCGCGTGACATTGGGCAGTAATGCATGTTTCCTTAGGCGCAGCCGGCGCCTTTTGCTGCGCAGTTTCAGCGGCCTTTTGCTGAGCTGATATAGGCCGCTCCGATAAACCAAATGCGATAAGGACCGCAAGCGTAAAAATAAGCAGTAAAACTGTTGATTTGTTTCTCATGAATCCTCCGTTATAATACAATTTATTTTATTATTTCAAAACAACTAACTCTCAATTAGGTGATTTTATATTAAAAGAAAGGTTAATTATTAATCAATATCCCTAATTGTTTTTTGCTTTATAGTAGTTTTCCCCATAGAAAGGGCCCAGTAAATCATGTCTTGATTTCTAAGATTATCGGTAATCGTGGCGGAAGTTATTTAAACTTACCTTACTATCAGCCCTGCGTAACCAACAACATAATCATAATCGCCGCTTACTTCTCCGGAAGTCATATACTTAATAAGCTCAGCTTTTTTTGCGCCAAGTTTATTTGCAGCGAAAAGCATTGTTGTTACAGGCACGACGCCGCACATGGTGATCCCCTCTTTATTAACGGTTGAATAAAGCCCTTCAGGGTCCAGGGCGATGACCCTGTCGATTGCTTTTTTGTCCTTTGTGCGGGCCGTTGAGTCTGTGACATAATGGCTCATGTCCGAGCTTGCAACGATTGTGACTGGTCCATCCGTTTCTTTAATAACATTTGCCAGCGCCTCTCCAAGGAGCCTGCAGCTCTCAAGAGATACGCCCATCATCGTAATTGGAACAATCCTGACGGCAGATGAAAAATGAAGAATAAACGGAAGCTGCACCTCCAGTGAATGCTCCATGGAATGTGCTAATGCATCCTCCTGAATAATGCCGGACTTCGCCATTATTTTCTTTGCAAGGTTTTCATTTATCTCTAATTCGCCGGTGGGCATTTGCCATACACCGGATGACATTATGGAGGCAGGGCTTCCAAGGCCTGTATGATTCGGGCCGATGATAATAAAGGTGTTCGGGAATTTCAGTCTTGAAAAAACCGCGCCTGCGACCGCGCCTGAATACATAAGGCCCGCATGAGGTGAAACAACGCCGAGGGCGGTTTCTTTCGCGGCCTTTTCATCGACAAACCCACTGACCTGTTCGGTAAGCCCGGCAGGAGATGACGGATAAAACTGCCCTGCGACTGCGGGTTTGCGTTTCATAGGTTAAATAAATTGTCCACAAATTTCGCAGATAACACAGATTAAAATAAAAACTAAATCAATCTGTGCAAATCTGTGTGATCTGCGGCTTGATTCGTTTTTTCTCCATGTTCTCTGCGGCAAATTGTTCTTCTTATAACTTAATATTCAGAATACTCCGAATGGTTTCTAAACTTGGTAAACGTATCAATAAAAGTAAGCTGCAATTTCTTTGTCGGGCCGTTCCTCTGTTTGGCGATGTCTAAATCCGCAACCCCTTTCTCAGTGCTCTTGTCTTTTTTGTAATACTCATCCCTGTACAAGAATAATATCGTATCGGCATCCTGCTCAATCGCGCCTGATTCCCTTAAATCGGCAATTATGGGATGCTTGTCCTCCCCCCTCTGTTCGCAGCTTCTGTTTAGCTGGCTGATGACAATGACAGGTACTCCCAGGTCTTTCGCAAGCGCCTTTAATGAGCGGGATATGTCAGAGACCGCCTGCTCTCTTGCGGCATAATTGCCCACGCCGCTCATGAGCTGCAGATAATCAATAACGATCATCCCCAGCCCGTGCTCCGCCTTCAGCCGTCTTGACTTCGCCCTGATATCGAGGACCGTGTTGAATGAATCATCAATATAGATCGGCGCCTCGGCCAGTCTTCCCGCGGAGTTGACAAGTTTCCTGTAATCTTCCTTGCTGTGATAACCTGACCGTACAGCCTTGGAATCCACCTCGGCCTCGGAGCATAACATTCTCAGAACAAGCTGCTCCTTCGTCATTTCAAGACTGAAAATAGCCACCGGCGCTTTCACTTTGATCCCGACATGCGCGACGATATTCAGGCAGAAGGCGGTCTTCCCCATGCCGGGTCTCGCGCCGATTACGATCAGGTCGCCGGGATGAAAACCGGTTGTCTCTTTATCAAGGTCGTCAAACCCGGTCGGAAGCCCTGTGATCAGTTCCTTCTTGTTGTAGAGTTTGTCCACAAGCTCGATAGTGTCTTTGACCACTTTTTTCACATGGACATATGAGCTCCTGACCATTTTCTCAGAAATGTTGAAGATCTTTGTCTCGGCCCTGTCCAGGACCTCATGCACGTTATCGTCGGTATCGTAACACGTGGTTATGATCTCCGTTGCCGTTGTGATGAGGTTTCTCAGGATGGCCTTGTCCTTGATTATCTTTGCGTGATACCTGACATTGGCGGACGTTGGCACCATATTTACAATTGAGCTTAAATATGAAGCGCCGCCTATTTCTTCTAATTGTTCTTTTCTGCTGAGCTGCTCGGTGAGGGTTATCAGATCGATCGGTTCGTTCTTCTCATAGAGCTCGATCATTGAAATAAATATTTTCCTGTGGGAATCCTTGTAGAAATCATTCGGCGTGAGCTGTTCAACTGCTGCGGCGATCGCCTCGTTTTCAAGCAGCACTGCTCCGAGGACGGACTGCTCTGCCTCTATATTCTGGGGCGGCAAACGGTCAAGGTCGGCTGCCGGATATTTTCCCCCGGACAACCCGCTGTCACTGCGGCCACGTTCAAGCATTTTAAATGCTCCTAAGCTTCTGCGGTAGCGGCCTGTTTAACCTCCACAGTCACATTTGCCGTAACATCCTGAAGAAGCTTGATGGATACATTATATGTTCCGAGTTTCTTGATAGGCTCATCGAGGAGTATCTTGCGCTTGTCTATCTCTATCCCCTGCTTCGCTATTGCTTCAGCGATATCCATTGTGGTCACTGAACCGAAAAGTTTTCCTTCCTCGCCGCTCAGGGCCTCAATGCTTATTGACAGGGCTGAAATCTGCTTGGCCAGATCTTCCGTGGACCTTCTGACTTTTTTGGCCTTTATGAGAATGATATTCTTCTCATGCTCGAATTGCTTCAGGTTCTTGGTGCTCGCCTCAACCGCGAGGTTCCTCGGCAGCAAAAAGTTTCTGCCGTAACCGTTCGCTACATTTACAACAGCGCCCATTGTTCCAAGTCCCTTTACATCTTCTTTTAAAATGACCTTCATGATTTTCTCTCTCCTATGTTAATAAAATTTGATATCAAGATAAAAATGGAATTATAATATGGTTTTAAGAAGGACCATCTCTGTTTCCTGTTTTTCCGAACGTTTTAATTTATACTTTCTTCTTAATTATTGTCAATTCCGGCAGCCTTCCCCAAGCCGGTCTTGTAAGATACGCATTTTCATCTTACAATAGCACTGATGAATGATGAGGCAGAAGGATGAAAAGGCATATCGAACAGTTTCTTGAATATTTAAAGGCCGAGCGCGGAGTGTCTGTTCACACGCTGAAGGCATACACCGAAGACTTGCGGGAGTTTAATGCGTTTCTGGATAAGGGCCCGAAGGATATTGACAACCTCGACATCAGAAGTTTTCTTGCGTCCCTGCACCATAAAAAGCTGAAAAAAACATCCATATCGAGGAAGCTTGCAACCATCAGGTCTTTTTATAAATATCTTCACAGGGAAGGATATGTGGACAAAAATCCCGCGAGGCTTGTATCCAGTCCCAAAGTCCCGAAGACCCTCCCGAGGTTCCTCACGATTGATGAAACATTCACTCTTATGGAAAATCCGCAGGGTGATACGTTTAAGCCGTCAAGGGACAAGGCAATCCTTGAGCTTCTTTATTCCTCTGGCCTGAGGGTATCTGAATTGACTTCGCTTGATATAGGCGACCTCGACATCAAAGAGTCTCTTGTCCGGGTCAAAGGCAAGGGGAAGAAAGAGCGGATAATCCCTGTTGGAGGAAAGGCAATGGAGGCAATACAAAATTACCTTTCCGAAAGAATTTCCTTAAAGAAAAAGTCTCCGGCGCTGTTTCTTAATAACCGCGGAGGCCGATTGACACAGAGAAGCGTTAGACGTATATTATTACACTATAGCAGGATGATCAACCTTAAAGGCGGTCTCAGCCCTCACACTCTCAGGCATACCTTTGCAACACACCTGCTCCATGAAGGTGCGGATTTGAGGTCGATACAGGAACTCCTTGGGCACTCATCCCTTTCAACGACCCAGAAATATACACATGTGGATATCAAACATCTTATGGAAGTTTACGATAAGGCTCATCCCCTTAGTAAAAAGTAGGGGCTGGTTTTAAACCCGCCCATCTATAAAAAGGAGCAACTAATGTTTCAGGGAACAACTGTAATTTGTGTCAGGAAAAATGGAAAAGTTGCAATAGGCGGAGACGGCCAGGTGACTCTCGGCCAGACCGTGCTGAAGCACAATGCAAAGAAGATAAGGAAGATGTACAACAACTTGGTCCTTGCGGGTTTCGCGGGGGCCACGGCAGACGCGTTTACCCTTTTTGAAAAATTTGAGGGCAAGCTTGAGACCTACAGAGGCAACATTACAAGGGCCGCTGTTGAGCTTGCAAAGGACTGGAGAACTGATAAAATTTTAAGACGCCTTGAAGCGCTTCTCATCGTCGCAGATAAGGAGCATTCTTTTATCATTTCCGGTAATGGCGACGTTATTGAACCTGAAGACGGGATAGCGGCTATCGGCTCCGGCGGGGCGTACGCGCAGGCGGCCGCAAAGGCCCTGACAGCCCACACACAGTTAGATCCCAAAAATATTGTCGAAGAGGCATTGAAGATAACGTCAAAGATATGCATTTATACAAATGATTCAATCAGCATCGAGGAGATAGATGAATAACCTGACACCCAAAAAAATTGTTGAAGAACTTGATAAATATATTATCGGCCAGGGCAAGGCAAAAAAAGCGGTAGCGATCGCGCTCAGGAACCGCTGGAGAAGGCAACTGCTGTCCGATGAACTAAGGGATGAGGTCCTGCCCAAAAATATCCTGATGATCGGTCCGACAGGCGTCGGTAAAACAGAGATAGCAAGACGGCTTTCGAGGCTTGCTCAAGCGCCTTTTATAAAAGTCGAGGCCTCAAAATTCACAGAGGTCGGCTACGTAGGCAGGGATGTGGAATCAATGATCAGAGACCTGACGGGCCTGGCGCTTACCATGGTTAAAACGGAGCACATTGAAAAAGTACATGAAAAGGCAAAGGACCTTGCAGAGGAAAAGATACTGGACCTTTTATTGCCCCCCGCAAAAGCACCGCGAAAGGTTTCGATGGCCGAGACGTCAGAACCAGTCGAAGATGAAAAACAGAATTACAACGATACGCGTGAAAAACTGCGGGCCCAATTGGGGGAAGGGAAACTTGATAACAGGTACATTGATCTGGAAGTGCGTGAGAAGGTTGTTCCTTTCGGGGTAATTTCCAATATCGGCATGGACGAACTTGAGTCGAATTTAAAAGAAATGCTCGGGAATTTTCTCCCTGAAAAATCAAAAAAGAAAAAGGTAAAAATAACCGAGGCCCTGCAGCTTATTCAGCAGGAGGAAGCCAACAAACTTATTGACATGGACAAGGTTGTTAAAGAAGCCATAGAGCGGACCGAACAGAATGGGATAATTTTCATAGACGAGATCGATAAAATTGCGTCCAGGGGTTCAAGCTACGGCCCGGATATTTCAAGAGAGGGCGTGCAGAGAGATCTTCTCCCGATAGTCGAGGGCTCCACTGTCTCGACAAAGCATGGCCAGGTAAAAACAGACCATATACTTTTTATTGCAGCGGGTGCCTTTACCGTGTCAAAGCCCTCCGACCTCATCCCCGAGCTCCAGGGAAGATTCCCTATCAGGGCTGAACTCGATGCCCTCGGCAAAGATGAGTTCCTCAGGATCCTGAAGGAACCGAAAAATGCGCTTATCAAACAATATATCGCCCTTATCGAAACCGAAGGGGTAAAGATAAAATTTGCGGAAAACTCCATAGAAGAAATAGCCGCTATCGCAGCTACAGTAAATGAAAAGACTGAAAATATCGGCGCCAGAAGGCTTCACACTATACTCGAAAAACTCCTTGAAGACATATCGTTTGATGCACCGGATATTAAAGAAAAAGAGCTCGCGATTGACGCAAAATATGTTAGAAAAAAACTGAACGATATTATTAAAGATGAAGATTTAAGCAGATATATTTTGTAATTTAATTATGTAAAATTTATCCCGGTTCGTGTCGGACTTCTTTACATTTTTATCCCTTATTTTATAATACTGCTTAATATCTTAAAAGCATTTTCTTTAATTCCCATGATGTTATGAATAGCTTCAGTTATGGCATATTTATTGCGGAAACTTTTGAGGAAGAAAATAGACATGATCAACCCGGAGGTCTTTTTAATGAATATAAAACAAGCGTCGATAGTAACCACAATCGTCATGTTATTAGCAGTAGTTTTTTGTGCTACCAACTCCTCAGCAATTCCTTTTGATGCAATATATACTGTAGGATCAAACGGAAGCACTACCATGCAAGATACGTTTTCCCTCAATGAAACACCGTGGTTATATTTAGAACTGCCTCAAACAGGGCAGAATATTACCTGGTCGTGGTGGACAGGTCCAGATAACGATTGTTCAAATAACCCTCTCTGCTTTGTAAGCACCGGGACGAATAACGACGCCGACGGGAAAATATGGCTTTCGTTACCGGACTGGGACAGCATTAAAGATATCGGCGAATGGACAATTGAAGCGAATTCAACCTCCCCTCCCTGCTGTTTGGTTGAAGGAACTACATCTTTTAAAGTCTCCGTTCCGGAACCGTCGACTGTATTGCTTTTATTGACAGCCGGTGCGGGCTTTGTGGGATTATTGAGCTTCCGAAATAAGAAGCAATAAAATCCCCGCTTAAAAACTTGGGCATAATTGCTTCTTATTTGTTATTGTCCGCATAGTCAAATGTGTGCAAATCTACAATACAAGCCCGACAAACATGTAGCTACCTGTTTATTTTCCAAGACGGAGCTTGAAAAATTTCATTATAATACATGCTGGTTAACAATCAACCAGCACGATTACTACTTAAAGATTGTGAAAAAAGATATTTTTTTTGTAAAATAAAATTATTTCACAATAAATAAACTTAATGATTAACTCTAAACGTATGCCCCACAAAACCGGTGCAAGAGAATTATTACAGCAGGAATATGATCAATACCGCCAGATGATAGAGCTTTCTCCTGTCGCAATTGGGGCCCAATGCGACAACGAAATCATATTTTTAAACAAAGTTGCAGCAAACCTCTTCGCCGCAGTTAACCCTGAGCTGATTCTTGGACGATCAATAATAAGTTTTCTGCCAGCGGACCATCAGGATCTCGTTAACAAACTGTTTCACGATATGATAGAGGAAGAGATAGCATTTACACCTTTAGAAACTAAACTCGCAAGAGTAGATGGAACGTGGATCGATGTAGAATTAATGGCAAGCCGTTTCGTCTTTCAGGACAAACCGGCGATCCAGTTTACTCTATATAACATAACTAAACGTAAAAAACTGGAACAGTTGCTTTCCCAGTCAAAGCATGATTGGGAAGACACCTTTCACGCGATAACCGACGTAATCACACTTCACGATAAAGACTTCAATATCATTTACGCAAACAAAGCGGCAAAAGAGGTCCTCAGGCTGCCGTCCCTGGAAGGAATATTTGAACATAAATGTTTCAAGTATTATCACGGCACCGAGTGTCCCCCGACCGGCTGTCCCAGTTGCGCCTGTTATCAAACTGGGGTCCCTGCCAATTTTGAAATATATGAGCCTCATTTAAACAAGTATGTTGAGATCAGGTCAATGCCCCGGTTCGATAAAGACAACCAGTTGATAGGGTTAATTCATATCGCAAGAGATATAACTGAGCGCAAGATGGTGGAAGAAGAGATCAGGAAGGCCAAAGATGAACTTGAGATGAGGGTGGAAGAACGCACCTCGGAACTGAAAAGTATTAACGATCAGCTCAAGGAAGAAATTACTGAGCGCAAGATGGCGGTTGAAGCGTTGCAGAAAAGTGAAAATAAGTATCGCAGCCTTTCACAGGAATTTCACACGCTGCTTAACTGTATCCCGGACAACCTGCTCCTTCTGTCTACCGACCTGAAGATCATGTGGGCGAACAAGGCCGCTGCTTCCGTATTCGGCAAGGACGTCTCCGACCTCGCTGATCAGTACTGTTTCAGTTTGTGCTGCGGCAATATTTCCGCCTGTGAGAACTGCCCGACGCTGAGGAGCTTTCAATCCGGCATAGAAGAGACGTCTGAAATATCCACCTCTGGAGGAAAGATTTGGGACATACGGTCATTTCCGATTAAAGATGACTCCGGCAGGGTGAAAAATGTCATAGAGCTGGCAAGAGATATTACTGAAAAAATAAACCTGCAGGCCGGCGCCGCCCGTTCCAGGCATCTTGCATCGCTTGGAGAGCTCGCCGCAGGTGTCGCTCACGAGATAAATAATCCTATCAATAATATTATTAATTATGCGCAGATATTGATTGACGAGTTCGAACAGGAAAACAGGAATGACGAGATAGCCCGCAGGGTCATTAAAGACGGCGACAGGATTGCCACCATAGTCAGGAGTCTTCTGTCATTTGCCCGCATCAGAAAAGAAGAGAAGACCTTTGTAGATCTGCATGAGATTTTTTCAGATACTCTTTCATTAACATCAGCGCAAATACGCAAAGACGGAATTCATTTAAAAGTTAGCATTCCAAAATTTATTAAAATCCCTGTACATCTTCAGCAGATCCAACAGGTATTTCTGAACATCATAAGTAATTCACGTTATGCCCTGAACCAGAAGTATCCGGGGACACATGAAAACAAGATACTCGATATCCACTGTGAAAAAATACTGAAGAACGACACTCCTTATGTTCGCATTGTATTTAATGACAGGGGGTCTGGCATCCCGTCCAATATAATTGACAAGGTGGTAAACCCCTTTTTCTCAACCAAGCCTAACAGGATGGGGACAGGTTTAGGTTTAAGCATCAGCCACGGCATCATAAGTGAACATGGCGGCAAACTCATGATCAACAGCATTGAAGGAGAATATACCAAAATAATAATAGACCTGCCTATAGCAGCGAAGGAAGAAGAATGAAGGCGAAGATACTGATAATTGACGATGAAGAAGGCATAAGGTTTACTTTCAAGAAATTTTTACAAGCCAAAGATTATGATGTCAGCACAGCCAAGGACTTTGACGAGGCAATGCAAAGCATTTCAACAATGGATTTCGACGTGATATTTGCGGACATTATTTTGCGGGGCAAGACAGGCATTGATTTCCTCCGTGAAGTAAAACAGCGCAAGCTCACCTGCCCGGTCATAATGATCACCGGATATCCGAACATTGAGACCGCATCAGACGCCATCCGCCTCGGGGCTTTCGACTATATACCGAAACCTATTCAAAAGGACACACTGTTCCACGCTATCGATGTGGCCCTTCAGCACAAGGTGGTAATTGATGAAAGAGAAAAATACCGCCTGAACCTCGAGGCAATTTTCAGCAGTGTAAAAGACGCAATTATCACTGTAGATAAAAACTTGTCAGTGCTTGAGATCAATCAGGCAGCGCAAAGTATCTGCGGCCTGTCCCGTGATTCAATCGGCAGCAAATTCAGTACGACGCAAGCCGGATGCAAAAGCAAATGCCTTGAATCGCTTATTGAAACGATCAATACAAAAAAATCCGTCGAGGTCCACCGCCTCGAGTGTAAACTTGCTGACCGCCCGGAACAGTTTGTTTCCCTGACCACGTCTCCCCTGCTGAACAGGCATGGCGAATTCTCCGGGGCTGTACTTGTGGTAAAAGATGAAACCCGGTTGACCGACCTGGAGCGCGAACTGAAAGAACGCCGGCAGTTCCACAAAATAATCGGGAACAGTAAAAAGATGCAGGAAGTATACTCCCTCATAGATCTCCTGTCCGATGTTGAAACAACTGTATTAATTACAGGGGAAAGCGGCACCGGCAAGGAATTGGTGGCTGAGGCGCTTCATTACAAGGGGGGCCGAGGCAGTAATTCTCTGGTAAAGGTGAACTGCTCCGCCTTGTCCGAAAACCTGCTTGAAAGTGAGTTGTTCGGACATGTGAGAGGCTCTTTCACCGGGGCGATTAAAGATAAAATAGGTCGTTTTCAGACAGCGGACGGAGGCACAATATTTTTGGATGAAATTTCGGACATATCTCCAAAAATTCAAATTGAACTTTTGCGGGTCTTGCAGGAAAAGGAATTTGAACGGGTCGGAGATTCAACCACCATGAAGGTGGATGTCCGTGTCATTGCGGCAACGAACCAGGACCTCGCCAAAAAAGTCCAGCGCGGTGAATTCCGTGAAGACCTCTATTACCGCCTTAATGTAATGAAAATTTTCCTCCCCCCGCTTAGGGAACGCAGGGAAGATATCCCTATCCTTATAGAGCACTTTATTAAAAAATTCAACAATAAATTCTCTAAAGACGTTAAAGCAGTGTCTCCGGATGCGCAGAAAATATTTATGGACTATGCGTGGCCCGGCAATGTCAGGGAGTTAGAGCATGCCCTTGAACACTCCTTTATACTATGCAGGCAATCAACGATTACTATCGAACACCTGCCTTCAGAATTAAAAAATTTTGCTTTGGAAGAAATTTCCCCTTGCAATGACGAAGACATAGATGATCCGCAGGTCATCCTCCAGGCACTTGAAAAAACTTCCTGGAACAAGTCCAAGGCTGCCCAACTGCTGGGCATGAGCAGGCGTTCGATATACAGAAAGATGAAAGAGTTTAAGATCGCCCAGGATTAGACTCCCTTAACAAATGAAAAAAGCATTCACAATATTTATAGGTTTCATCCACGATTTTGCCGCGGGCTGCTGGGCGGCAACAGTGCTTGTGATTTACTGGCTGAACAGGATCCCAGATAAGGACCTTTCGGATGTACTTACTGATATCAAAAAAGATTTTTTTTATATCAGTCTCATATGTGTTGTTATCGTCTTCCTTGCCGGTATCGGCAGGACTTTCACATACATCAGCAATGTGTACGGAGAGGATGCGGAAAGAACCAGGCGAAAGATGTTAATAGTTAAACACGTTGCTCTTTTGCTCGTTTTCGGTATCGGGATTTACTGGCAATATACAATGGTTTTCGAGTAAGCGCATTTGCCTCCTCTGTAATTATGCTATCCATGTTTTTTTAAGCTCATCACTCATCGTTGAAAAGACCTTCGTGTGCCACAATGGCAATCTTCTTGTTATTTTGACACGATGATGTTCCCTATTAGATTAATAACCTCATGTTTTTTCAGAAAATAGATTACAGGTATGGTTCTTGCGGAACCATTATTGGGATACCTTAAATCACAAAATTAAATAACAATTTAAATTGGAGGTTTGCATGTTTTTTCGCAAGGGCTTAGTAGTCTTTCTCATCTGTTCAGTGTTTTTAATTATTTCAGGCATGTCTTCTGTTTACGCGGCCTGTACAGACAATGACGCAGACGGTTATGGTAGTCCTGGAGACGCATCATGTCCAAAAGGTGCTATAACAGACTGTAACGACAACGACAACAAAGTCTATCCCGGCGCTCCGAAGATATGCGACGGCAAGGACAACAACTGCGACGGCAGGCTGGACTTCAGCACTGACAAGGACGGGGACAATGACGGAGTATTATGGTGCGCTGGAGACTGCGATGACAATGATGCAAGGCGGTTCCCCGGTAATCCTGAAATATGTGACGGCATAGACAATGACTGCACAGGCGGAGTGCCTGCAAATGAAATCGACACTGACGGCGACACATACCGTCTTTGCAGCGTGCCGCCCGACTGCAACAATAACGATGCAAGCGTATATCCCGGCGGCCCCGAGA